>JALDXK010000129.1:0-12331 GCA_032155105.1 Acidobacteriota bacterium | reverse complement strand
CTCGTAGGTGAGGCGGGCCTTCTCAGCGATGCCGCGCGGCGTGATCAGGTAGGAAATGCGGTTGGACTGCACGTTGACGCACTTGATGTAGCCCTTGTGGATCATCCGCTTGAGATAAATGTTCGCGAGGCCGAGGGCGATGCCGAGCTTGCTGGCGAGCCCGCGCTGCGTCAGCCGCGAATCCTTCTGTACCGCTTCGAGGACCCGGAGGTCGCGATGTGCTTCAACGTCCATGATCGGTTACTGCGGCTGTGGGCGTGAGGCCAGCGCGCGTTCGGCCGCGTGCCAGTCCTCGAGGTCGTCAATGCTGATCGAGCGTGCGGCCGGCATCCGGTACGCGACGGCACGATTGCCGTAGAGGCTCGGCTCGGCGTCGAACAGCACCCGCGTGCGACACGCGTAGATGGCGCCGTTCATCACCCACGCGGCCGGAAGGTCCTGCCGCCGGTTGAGGCGCGTGCGCACCGGAGCGCCGCTGACGAACAACGTGGCGTAGCCGTCCGCATCGATCCGCAGCGTGCGCATCGGGTGCGAGTGGACCGGCACCTCGTTGACACTCAGCACCGAGTCGGCGCCGGAGTCGTCGAGCAGCTGCACCGAGGCGGCGATGTCGTCGGCGGTGCGGAGGGGGGAGGTCGGCTGCAGGATCATCACCGCGTCGGGCGTGTAGTTGACCCGCTCCTGCATCCAGCGGGTGGCGTGCTGGATCACTGGCAGGTGTGGCGTCTCGTCCTGCGCGAGGTCCAGCGGGCGGATAAAAGGCACGTCGCAGCCCAGGTCACGGCCGGCCGCGGCAATGGCTTCGTCCTCGGTGGACAGAATCACGCGGTCGAGCGCGCCCGAGCGCCGCGCAGTCTCGACGGTGTAGGCCAGCAATGGCTTGCCGGCCAGCAGCTTCAGGTTCTTGCCCGGGATGCCCTTGGAGCCGCCGCGGGCGGTGATGATGCCGAGAACTCTCAAATCGGTAGTCGAAGCTTCAGATGCCCAAGTGGTGACAAACCCTTCAGATGCTCATGCGGCGACACACCTTTAGGTTTGTCGATCACAGACCCCTCAGATGTCCATGCGGCGACAAACCTTTAGGTTTGTCGATCGTAGAACCGTTTCTGTGTATACAGCGGTGTGGTCGCCAGCAGGTCGGTAATGGTGTCGCTGGCGTTCTCGCGGAAGTAGATGTGCGAGGGCTGATACCGTCCATGCGCGAGCTGCGTGGCAATCGCCGCGCCGATGTCCTCGGGGTCGTAGCCGGCGTGCACGACGTGCTCGCCGGTGAGCCGGCCCTGCTGCCGGTTGCCGATATTCACCACCGGCGTGCCGAGATACGAGCATTCCTTGATGCCCGCCGACGAGTTGCCGACCAGGCAGTCGGCGTGTGCGAGCAACGCCACGAAGTCGTTCGCCGGCACGTTGGTGATGAAACGCATGTGCGACGTCAGCTCGGGATGGCGCTCACGCATGTGGCGCAGCATGTCGGCCATCTCGCCGGTGCCGGCATCGGGATTGGGCCAGAACCAGATCGTCGGCAGCTCGAACGAGGCCACCACCCTGAGCGTGGTCTCGAGATGTGTGCGGTTGTCGCCGTCGGTGGTGACCGGGTGCTGCACCACCATCAGAAACGGCCGCTCGATGTCCACGTCGTGGCCGACGCCAAGCGCGTTGACCTGCTCGTTGGTGATCGTGGTGCTGACGTGCGCAGCCAGCTCGACGTCGAGGGAGCCGGTATTGAAGACGTAGCGTGGATCCTCGCCCATTGCCAGCACGCGACGATGCGCGTCGGCGTTGGTCACGAAATGCAGGTGGGCCAGCTTGGTGATCGCGTGGCGCACGCTCTCGTCGATGCTCCCCGTGACGTCGCCGCCCTCAATGTGTGCAATCGAAATATTGAGATACGCCGCGGCCATCGCGATCGCGAGCTGCTCGAAGCGATCGCCGCAGATCACCACCACGTCCGGCGACGCGGTGAACAGGCTGTTGGTGAACTCAAGCGCCGTGAGGCACGCGGTCTTGGCCATCGCCACGTGGTTCCCGCCCTCGATCACGTTGAACAGCGACGCTTCGATGTCGAAGCCGCCGGCGGCAATGTCGTCGGCAACGTGGCGGCTGTACTTGTCGAGCAGGATCGAGCCGCCGAGCATCAGCTTGAGGTCGACGCCGGGATGCGCGTGCAGCTTGCGGATCAGGAACTGGCTGCGCCCGTAATAGGCGCGGCTCGTGATCGGAAAACAGATTTTGCGGGTCAAATGCGTTGCGGGTTGTGATTGATCACAACGGTCTTGAGCTCGGTATAGACGTCGAGGGCCTCGGTGCCGGGCTCGCGGAACCCATTGCCCGAATTCTTCACGCCGCCGAAGGGCATGTGCGGGCCGGCGCCGTACGTGGCGCCGTTGATCGACACCAGGCCGCCCTGGTAGCGCGCGATGAACTCCTGCGCACGGTGCAGGCTGGTGGTGTGAATGGCGCCGGTGAGGCCGTACTGCGTGCCGTTGGCGAGGCGCATCGCGTCATCAAACCCGTTGGCGCGGTAGAGACACGTCACCGGTCCAAACAGTTCGCGCTGCGACACCGCGTCAGACGGCGACACCTGCTCGAGCACCGTCGGCTGCATGTAGTAGCCGGGCGCGAGCGACGCCGCCGACGCGCCGCCGGCCACCAGCGAGGCGCCACGCGACACCGCGCCGTTCACGTCCGCCACCAGGCGATCGAGGTTCGCCCGCGAAATCACCGGCCCGCACTCATCGTCCGGACCCGAGCCGACCTTCACCCTGGCGACGCGATCCAGGAACGCCGCGCGGAATGCGTCGTAGACGCGATCGAACACGATGATGCGGCTGCCCGAGGCGCAACGCTGCCCCGCATCGATGAACGCCGACGCCGCCGCCAGTTCCGCCGCGGCGTCGAGGTCCGCATCGTCGCACACCACGAACGGATTCTTGCCGCCCAGCTCCAGGCACACCTTCGCGAGCACCGTCCGCTCGCTGACGTTCTTCTGAATCAGCTTGCCGGTCGCCGATGAGCCGGTGAAGCTCACCACTCCGACGCGATCATCACTGACCAGCGCGGCGCCAACCTCGGGGCCGAAACCCTGGATAGCCGAGTAGACACCCGATGGCAGGCCGGCGTCCTTCAGCAATTGCCCGAACGCCACCGCTGTATACGGCGTCAGCTCGTGCGACTTCGCGATCACCGCGTTGCCGCACAGCAACGCCGGAAAGACTTTCCAGGCCACGCCCGCGAGCGGGCTGTTGAACGGCATGATCGCCGCGCAGATGCCGATCGGGCTGCGCAGCGTCTGCACGGTCCGATTCGGAATCGGGCTCGGCAGCGTCTTGCCGTACAGCCGGCTGCCCTCGCCCTCCATGAAGATCGCGAGGTCAGCGGACGAGCCGACTTCGGCCACTGCGTTTTTCCAGGGCTTGCCGGTTTCCTGCTGGACGATGTCGCCGAACAGCTTTTCGCGCTCGCGCAACAGCTGCGCGGCTTTCCCGAGAATGGCGCCACGCTTCGGCACGGGCCAGCGGGCCCACTCCGGCGCCGCCGCTGCCGCCGACGCCAGCGCCCGCGACACGTCTGCCGCACCGCCTTTTGCCACCTGCGCGATCACGCGATCGTCAGACGGCCGCCGCTTTTCAAACGTACCGCCATCCTGCGACGGCACTTCAGCGTCGTCGATCCAATGCAAAACAGATTCTGGATACATGGAAGTAACCGGTTACAGGGGTTACAAGGGTGACAGAGGTTACAAGGGGGGTTCCAGAACCACTTATGTAACTCCTGTAACCTTTGTAACCCTTGTAACCGCTTTGGCTGTAACCGTCCGAGCAATTGAGGGTCCGTCCAAGCCGTGATAAGCGAGGACGTCGGCATTGGAGCCGCAGGCGGGAATCTCCTTCAACCCGATCTGCGTCAACTCGGCATGGACGCCGGCGCGCGCGAGGGCGGCGCCCACCATCACACCCTGGCCGTATTCGAGGTAGTGATTGTCGAGCGTCACGATGTGCTTGAACGCGCCCAGCGTGCCTCGCACCCACGCATCGTCGATGCGATTGAGCCACGGCAAGTCGATCACCGCGGCGGAAACTCCCTGGCTCGCAAGCTCGTCGGCCGCGCGCCACGCATTCGTCAGCAGCATCGTGCCGTAGCCGATCAAGGCGACGTCCGTGCCGGGACGCAGCGTAACGCCACGGCCAACCGCGAGCGCGTAGTCGGCCGGCATCGTATACGGCAAATCCAGCGGAACGTTCACGAAACGCAGGTAGGTGCTGTCGGGGTTCTGTTCAACGGCCCAGCGAATGGCGAGCCGCGCTTCCTTCTCGCTGCAGGGCTCGAACGCCACCAGGCCCGGTACCGCGCCAATCGCCGAAATGTCGCGAACAGATTGATGCGAATGCCCGGGACCGCCGGGCACGACGCCGGCGAGCGTGGCCACGTAGATGATGCGGCGCTTCTCGGTGGCGTTGTTGTAGATGTGCTCATTGGCGCGCGTCGACAGGAAGCAGGCAAACGAGTGCGCCACCGGCAGCATGCCGCGCAGTGCCATGCCGCCTGCGGCCGACACCATGTGCTGCTCGGCGATGCCGCATTCGATGAAGCGCTCGGGCAGCTCCGCCTTGAACGCCTCGATGCCGCAATCAGACAGCAGGTCGGCGTCCATGACGATGATCTCGGGACGCTGGCGTGCCATGGCGAGCAATTCATCGCCATAGGCGAGCACGATCTTCTCCGGCTGCTTCGGCGACACGCGGACCGGCAGCGGCGACGCAGTCAGCGCTGCCGCCGGCTGGTGCCACCGCGCCAGGCGTTCGTTGACGCGCGCGATCAGCTCGCGCGTACCCGCGACGTAATCCTTCAGCGAGGGCGCGCCGGCGTGGAAGTGATAGGTCTGATCGCCGCACGCGATGCCTTCCATGAACGACACGCCCTTGCCCTTGATGGTGTCGGCAATGAACACCTTGGGCTTGTCGGTCACCGTCTCGAAGTGCGCGAGGGCATCGCCGAGGACGCGGAAGTCGTGGCCGTCGCCGCGACGTACTTCCCAGCCGAACACGCGGAACTTCTCCTCGAGCGGGCCGAGATCGCTGACCGCCGCCACCGCGGTGTCGGATTGAAACTTGTTGTGATCGACGATGACGATGATGTCGGACAGCCGCTCGTTGGCGACGGGCTGGAGCGACTCCCAGATCTGGCCTTCCTGCAATTCGCCATCGCCGGTCATCACGACGATCCGGCCGCCGCGCCCAATGTAGCGGTTGGCGCGCGCCATGCCGTAGGCCTTCGAGATGCCCATCCCGAGCGAGCCGGTGTTGGTGGCGATGTACGGCGTGCCAACATCGGGATGGCCGGGCAGTCCGTTCAGCTGCCGCAGCTTCGGCAACAACTCGAACGGCAGCTTCTCCATGGCGATCAGCAGCGAGTACAGCGCCGGTGCGTCGTGACCCTTCGACGAGAAGTAGACGTCGGCGTCGCGGCTGCTGCCATTCGGGTCGCGCAGGTACTCGGTCCACAGCCAGGTGATGATGTCGGTGGAGCTGAAGCTCGAGCCGATGTGGCCCGAGCCGGCCTGCATGATCATGAACAGCGTGTTGATGCGGCACAGGTCCGCGACAACCTCCGCGCGCGCGATGGGATCGGTCACCCCCTCCCGCACGGCGCGAAACACCTCACGCGAGACGTACGACAACGAGTCGTCGCCGACGAGTGTGCGATCCGAAAAATCTTTCTCACCCATATTTTTAGCTTTTAACTTTTAACTTTTAACTTTTAACTGCGCGCGCTAGCGCGCCGTCCACCCGCCGTCCACTACCACTGTCGCGCCGGTCATGTACGAAGAGGCACGCGAGGCGAGGAACAGCACCGCGCCGTTGTAATCCGTTTCGGTCGCCATTCGGCCGAGGGGCGTGCGCTTCTGATACTCGGCCACGAATTCGGGGGCATGCTCGGCTTCGCGTACGCCACCGGGGACCAGGGTGTTGGCGCGGATGCCGAGCGGCGCGCCGTACTCCGCGAGCCACCGCGTGAAGTTGAGGACACCCGACTTGGCCACGCTGTAACCGACCGGCTTGAAGAACGTGGCGCCGGAGGCGCGCTTGTACTGGTAAATCGACTGATCGGGCGACACCACGCCGTAGGTTGACGACACGTTGATGATGCTGCCCTCGGTCTTACCCGCCGCGCGATAGTGGCGGATGTAGGCCTGCGAGGCGAAGAAGGTGCTCTTGAGGTGGGTGTCGATCATCGTGTCCCACGCCACCTCCGGGTAATCCTCGAACAACCCGGTCTCGAGGCCGGCAGCGGCGGGCGACGATCCCATCCCGGCGTTATTGACCAGCACGGTCGGCGCGCCCAGCGCCTCGGTAATGGCCGCGACGGCGTGATCCGCATCGGCCTTGATAGTGAGGTCGGCGCGCGCCAGGACCACCCGGCCCGAGCCCTCCGGCAACGCGGCGAAGAGGTCCGTCTCGCCGGCGACGTCAATGGCGCCTACGTCGGCGCCGGCCGCGGCGAGCACGCGCACGTACTCACGGCCGAGGCGGCCGAGCGCCCCGGTCACGATCGCCACCTGCCCCTGCAGCCCGAACAGGCTGGCGAGCAACTGATCGCGCATCTCTTGATTACTCAATTATTTAGGTTGATTCTGGAAGGCCGCCACGGATGCCGGCTGTAGACGCCTCCGGCACGGTCAGTCACATCACCGGTGGCGCGTTCACGAACTGAACAAGGCATTATACATCCACGTTCACGAAATGAACGAAACCGCGCAGCCGCGCGGATGCCTTGTTCAATGTGTGAACATCCGCCGTCGCACCAGTGGTGCGGCCGGCGGGCGGCGCTCAGCGCATGGACCGGTTGGTGCCGGCGTAGGCGCGCTTCTCCTCGACCACCCGCTCGATGATTTCATCGAGCTTGACCTTCGGCACGTAGCCGATCGCCTGGTGAATCTTGGTGAGGTCCGGCACGCGGCGGGGCATGTCCTCGAAGCCGGCTTCGTACGCCTGGTCGTAGGGAATGGTCACGATCTCGGAGCGGCTACCGGTCTTGGCCTTGATGCGCTCGGCGAGCTGGCGGATGGTGACTTCTTCGGTATTGCCGACGTTGTAGACCTGGCCGATGGCCTCCGGCGTCACCATCAGCTTGAGCAGCGCGCCAACCACGTCGCCAACATAGGTGAAGCTGCGCTGCTGCGTGCCGTCGCCGAACACCGTGATCGGCTCGTTCTGCAGCGCCTGCCGCACGAAGGTCGGCACCACCATGCCGTACTGCCCGGTCTGGCGCGGCCCCACGGTGTTGAAGAACCGCATCACGATTACCGGCTGCTTCGTTTCCTTCCAGTAGGCCAGCGCCAGGAACTCGTCGAGCGCCTTGCTGCACGCATACGCCCAGCGGTGGCGCGTGGTCGCGCCCATCACCAGGTCGGCGTCCTCGCGGAACGGCACGTGCACGCTCTTGCCGTAGACCTCGGAGGTCGAGGCGATGAACACCAGCTTCTTCTTCTTCGCGGAATGGCGAAGAATCACTTCCGTGCCGTGCACGTTGGTCTCGATGGTGTGCACGGGCTTCTCGACGATCAGCTTCACACCGACCGCGGCGGCGAGGTGAAACACCACGTCGGCGCGATCGACCATCTCCGCCACCAGCGGATCGTTGAAGACCGTGTCGATCGTGTAATGGAATCCCGGGCGGCCCTTGAGGTGCGCGATGTTATCGATCGATCCGGTGGACAGATCGTCGAGGACGAACACGTCGTGTCCGCCTTCCAGCAGGGCTTCGGCCAGGTGCGAGCCGATGAAGCCGGCGCCGCCCGTAATCAAAATACGCATCTGGTTATTGTATCCGCAGGTTCAGCACGGCCAACCGTGTCCAGGGACACGTGCGGTCTCGAGTCCATCGATGGCGGCGCGGCCCATCGCCAGTTGCGCCTCCTCCGAGCTGCCACCGATGTGGGGCGTGCCGAGGAAGGTCGGCAGCGCCAGCAGCCGCGGATTGGCGTCGGGTTCCATCTGGAACACGTCGCAGGCCGCCCCGGCCAAATTCCCACGCTCGAGGGCGTCGGCCAGGGCCGCTTCGTCGATCAGGCCGCCGCGGGCGGCGTTGATCACGAATGATCCCGGCCGCATCGTGGCCAGTTCCGCGGCCCCAATCATGCCCGTCGTGACCCGGTCGAGTGGCACGTGCAGCGTCACGATGTCGGACTCGCGGAGCAGCTCCCCGAACGGCACCGGCGTCACGCGATGGGCCGCATAGAACTCCGGATAGTCACGGATGTCGTGCGCGAGCACGCGGCACTCGAACGACGCCAGCAATTTCACGAGATCCTGCCCGACGAACCCGCACCCGACGATGCCCACGGTCTTGCCGGTCAGTTGCCGGCCGACGACCTTGTGCCACTGCCCGCGCCTGAGCGCGGACTCGCATTCGGGCACGCGATGCAGGAGCGCGATCGCGAAGGCCAGCGTGAGCTCGGCCACCGATCGGCGGTTGACGCCGCCGGTCCAGCCAAGCCTGATGCCGCGCTTCGCCAGCGCGTCGACGTCGATGCCGTCGAGGCCCACGCCGTACTTGCTGATCACGCGCAGCGCCGGCAGCCGGTCCAGTACCGCAGCGTCGATGCGTTCGAGGCCGACGATCGCGCACTCGTAGCCCTCGAGCAGGGCGACCAGCGCGTCGCCGTCGAGAATCCCGGGGCCCTCCGCGAACGCGACGTCGGGATACTTCGCCTGAAGCTCGGCGCGGAGAGCAGGATTGCCGGCAAACGATCGCGAAGCCACCGCGACCCGCGCCGGCGTCGCCGACGCCGTCGGATGCTGAGGGGCCTGCCTCGCCGAAGCCGTCCGGCGGAGGGGGGTCATGCTGGGGCTTTGGGCGAGAGATAGCGGGCGATCGCGTCCTGCCAGGGTGGCATCGCGTAACCCGCGGCGGCCAGCTTGGCGTTGCTCAACGCCGCGAACTGCGGGCGCGGCGCGCGCAACTTCACGTCCTTCACCGACACCGGCTTCAGCGTCGTCTCGGACTTGCCGAGGAGCCGCGCGATTTCGCGGCCGACCGCGAACCAGGTGGCGTAGCCGGAGTTCACGCAGTGATAGAGGCCGAACGCCGGCTGCGTGCT
This sequence comes from Acidobacteriota bacterium, assembly GCA_032155105.1. GTDB lineage: Bacteria > Acidobacteriota > Vicinamibacteria > Vicinamibacterales > UBA2999 > 12-FULL-67-14b. Next base: position 3,231 of record JALDXK010000129.1, on the reverse strand, counting down.
GAGGAGGTGCGCCGACGCATCCGCCACATCGGCGACGAAGCTTGGCGACACCACGCGATCGACGAACACCGGCGCCTGCTGCCCCGCCAGCACCGCATCGGCGATGCGATCGGTACTGCTGCGGGTGTGCGGACCACCGAAGAGGCTTTCCACTCTCAGCACGTAGTAGCGGCGCGCGTCGGCCGCCAGCCATTCACCGGTGAGCTTCGATTGCGCGTAGGCGCTCTGCGGCTCGGGGCGATCAAGCTCGGTATACGGCGCCGTGCCGGTACCGGCAAACACGAAGTCCGTGCTGTAGTGCATCAGGATCGCATCGAGACCTTCGGCGGCGCGCGCCAGCGTCCCCACCACGAACGCATTGACGTCGAATGCGGTCTCCTGCGCATCCTCGGCGCCGTCGACGTTGTTATAACTGGCGCAATTGACGATGGCGTCCGGCGCGAGGCCCAGCACCCGCTCACGCACCTCGCGGTGACGGGTCAAATCGATCGTCTGCCGCGTCCAGGCGGTGACCTCGTGCTCGCCGCCCAGACGGGCGACCATCGCCTGCCCGAGTTGCCCGGCCGCGCCGACCACGAGGACCTTCATCGCCTGGTACGTTCCTTCACGGCCGCGCGCGTCTCGCGATCGATCTCGCGCCGCCGCAGCGTCTCGCGCTTGTCGTGCGCTTCCTTGCCCTTGGCCAGCGCCAGCGAGACCTTGACCTTGCCGTTCTTGAAATACAGCCGCGTCGGGACCAGCGTCAGCCCCTTCTCCACGGTCTTGCCGATCAACTTGCGGATCTCGTACTTGTGGAGCAACAACCGCCGCTTCCGCTTGGGATCGTGATCGACGTAGCCGCGGTGGCTGTAGGGATTGATGTGGACGTTGAACAGCCACACTTCGCCCGCGTCGACGCGCGCGTAGCTGTCGCGAAGGTTGGCGCGGCCTTCGCGGATGCCCTTCACCTCGGTCCCAAGCAGCGCGATGCCGGCCTCGAAGGTCTCGAGGATGTGATAGTCGTGGAACGCCTTGCGGTTCTCGGCGATCGGCTGACTATCTGCCTTCTCCTCTGGCTGTTTCGCTTTTTTTGCCGCCATGGTCAGGACGCCGTTGCCAGTCGCGCGGCCAGCTTCACCGCTTCAATCAGGCTGCCGGGATCGGCCACGCCCTTGCCGGCGATGTCGAACGCCGTGCCGTGATCGACCGAGGTGCGGATGATCGGCAGCCCGATCGTGACGTTCACCGCATGACCGAACGCCAGCAGCTTCACCGGGATCAACCCCTGGTCGTGATAGCACGCCAGCACACAATCGAACTCGCCTCGGGACGCACGCACGAACACGGTGTCGGCCGGGAACGGGCCGCTCACGTCGATGCCACGCGCGCGGGCCGCCGCAATCGACGGCGCCAGGACGCGATCGTCCTCGACGCCAAGCACGCCACCCTCGCCCGCGTGCGGGTTGAGTCCGGCGATCGCCAGCCGCGCCTGCGTGATGCCGAACTTCGGCAGCGCGGCCCACGTGAGGTCGATCGTCTGCTCGACCAGTTCCGGCGTGATGAGCGACGGCACCGCGCTCAGCGGCACGTGCACCGTGATCAGCACCACCTTCAATTCGGGCGCGTGGAACATCATCGCGACGCGCGAGGTCCCGCACAGGTGCGCGAGCAGATCGGTGTGCCCCTTCCACGGCAACCCGGCCTGCGCAAACGCCAACTTGTTCACGGGCGCCGTCGCAATCGCGTCGACGTCGCCGGCCTTCGCAGCCTCGACCGCGCGGACGATGGTGTCGTAAGCCGCGCGCCCGGCCGCGGCGGAAACCGCGCCGGCTGTCACGGACGCGTCGGATGCAAACACGATCGGCTCGCACATCGCGCACACGGCCGGATCGGCGGCGGCCTTCGCCGCAATCTCGGGTCCGATGCCGGCGGGATCACCGGCCGTGATGGCGATGCGCGGCTTCATGATTGTAAAGGGGGTCTGGCAGCTGTGCACTCCTGTGGGAAACCTATACCTGCACGGCCAGCCACTCGGAGACGACCTTCGTTCCGGCGTTGCGTTCGAGCGCGGCCAAGGCGCGATCGACTGCACCAAACGCATCACGCGCACGATCGCCGGCGAACGCGCGCGCCAGCCCTTCGAGATCGCCGGCCAGCACCGGATTGGCGAGCACCGACCTATCGGCGCCGGCGTTGATGGCTTCCACATCCCGCAACATCGACGCCATCAGCCGGAGCACCACGGCCAGATCTTCGCGGCTGCGTTCCTTCTTGGCCGGAGTGTGGAGGGCGGCAGCGGCCTGCACACGGCTCTGCGTGTCGGCGCGGCCCGCGGTGTGTTGCAGGACCCGGAAGGCCACGTCGCGCATCGCGGTGAGGTCGCTGTCGGCGAGCGCCAGCGCCTGGCCGATGCTGCCGTCGGCAAGCGGCGCGGTTTCACGGGCTTCGGCGTCGGTGCGCTCGTGGTCGCGCACCAATGCGGACGACACTTCGGCCGACGTCAGCCGCCCGAAACGGAGCCGCATGCACCGCGACCGCACAGTCGGCAACAGGGCGCCCGGGATCGCGGTGGTGAGGATGAAGATCGTGCCGGGCGGCGGTTCCTCGAGCGACTTCAAGAGCGAGTTCTGCGCCGCAGGCTCGAGCGTATCAGCCTCGCGAATCAACACGAATCGCCGCTTGCCTTCGAAGGGGCGAAACGATGTGCGGCTCAACATGTCGCGAATCACGTCGATCTTGATCGACGCGCGCTCGTCCGGCTCGATCGCGATCACGTCGACGTGCACGCCGCGGGCAATCCGGTCGCAGGCGCGGCACGTCCCGCACGCATCGACGGGCAGTGCCCCGCCTGGCGTCCGCACCAGTTCGAGGCAGTTCACCGCTTGCGCGAGCGCCTGCGCCACCGCCCACTTGCCGACTCCGGCAGGGCCTGCAAAGAGGAGCGTCGGCGGCAGCGACTCCCGCTCGATGGCCCGTGCGAGCAGCGCGGTCAGGCGGCGATGGCCAATGATGTCGCGGAGCTGCATGCGAGAAGAGATCATAACTTGGCTGGAACCGCCATTTGACTCGGGCGTCGCTCGCTGACTACAATTTGTTGTTTGCCGGGTGTCGGACGTGCCGCGCCGAAGCTGATAGAGTGAGGCGAGCGTAAGCGGGCTTGCCTCGCCGTAGCTCGAATGCGAGGGAGCGAGCGTAGGCGGGCGGTTAGCTCAGTTGGTAGAGCACCGGCTTTACACGCCGGCTGTCACAGGT
>JALDXK010000128.1:0-12334 GCA_032155105.1 Acidobacteriota bacterium | reverse complement strand
GGGGCGGCGGCGTAGGTTACCAGACGCCGTAAGCCTTGTGGCGTTTGCGATGGGGGGCGCGGTAGTTGAGCGGCGCGCTTCGAGGTAGGCGTCGGCCGGATGGCGCCACGGCCGAGGAGGTCGAGGAGATCCGACGTGGTCACGATGCCGATGGCGCGCTGCTCGCCGTCGGTGACGACGACGCAGCCGATGGTTCGGCCGCGCATCAGGTTCGCGATTTTGCGCACCGGCGTATCGCGCGCCACCGTCACCACGCCCTCGGTCATCAAGTCGGACACCGCGTGTCCGGCACGAAGCGACGCACCGCGCGGCCCGCCGGCGTCGCGATCCGACAGCACGCCGGCGATTTCACCTTCATCCTTGACGACGAGGTGGTGGATGCGATGGTCGCGCATCAACCGCCAGGCCGCATCGGCGGTAGTGGTGCCGCTGACCGTCTTCACATCCGTGGTCATCACGTCTTGGGCGCGCATGTCGGCTCCTTCTGGTCAGCAAATCTCATCGAGACCTTCATCGAATGGAACATCGGGCGACTCCACTACGATCTGGTTGTCGACCATGATGATGCCGGGGGCCGCCGCCGCCGCATGAGCAGCTGCCGCGCGCTGCGCCCAGGTGCGCGCCGTGCCGACCAGCCGGGCGACGCCATCGGTGACGGTCACGTCGATATGTGACGCTTCGACGTCGGCGCTGCGATGCAACGCTGCCACAATCCGGCGCCGCACGTCGCGCTGACCAGCCGTGGGCAGCACCCTGATGTTATTGATGACGTGGCGGACGCCATTGATATGCGTCACGGTCTTTTCCGCGAGTGTCCTTTGGTACAGCCACGACACCGTCCCCGTCAACGTGACGTGGCCATGATGCACGGCGGCTTGCACCATTTCCGGGATTGACGAGTGAATCTTCAGGGCCATAGCGGCGTCGGCAGCGATGTCGGCGTCGGTGCGCCCCAGCTTCAACCTCACTTCGACGTCGTTGGCGACTGCCCTGACACCGAGGACGCGTTTGGCGGCGCGCTCCGCCGCAAGCTTCCCGGCATAGCTATCTATGAAGCCGGTGAGGGTCACGGCGCCGTGTTTCGCGGTGACGCCGACGGCGCTCGCGTCAAAAGTGGGATCCCACTCGAGTTGCTGCATCACTGCCTTGCGGGTGCGAAGGTCGCGATCGGTGAGCTGCGCTGTTGACATGTTCAAACTCCTGACGCGGCGGAATCGCAAGGACCGTGCCCTCGCGATTGTGTGGAATTAGCCGCGCCGCGTCGCGCCGACCGTGGAATCTCTCGCGGTGGTGACGATATTTCCGCGGCGCTGCGTACACATCGCTTTGGCACAAAGGATGCTCAGACCTCGATGACAAAGCAGATGAAGACCGCCGTCATCGCAATACTGTCAGTCGCCGGAATTCTGCTGCATTTGGCGCTTCGCTACGGATCCGACGTGGGGTCAACGATCTACGAAGCGCCACTGCTGGTCACCCTCGCGCTCGGCGGCCTGCCACTTCTTGTTGATCTTCTCCGCAAGCTGCTCCGCCGCGAATTCGGTTCCGATCTGCTTGGCGGCATTTCAATCGTGACGTCGGTTGTGCTCGGCGAATACCTGGCCGGCTCAATCATCGTCTTGATGCTGTCCGGGGGTGAAGCGCTGGAGCGATACGCCTTGCGAAACGCCTCTTCAGTGTTAGCGGCGCTCGCGAAACGAATGCCGTCCGTGGCACATCGGCAACGCGCAGCGGACCTGACGGACGTTCCGCTAGCGGACATTGCTCTGGGCGACACCCTCGTCATATTCCCGCATGAGGCCTGTCCGGCCGATGGCGTGGTGATCGAAGGCCACGGGACGATGGACGAGTCTTATCTGACCGGCGAGCCGTTCCAGATTGCCAAGACCCGAGGCTCGCTGGTCATCTCCGGCGCGATCAATGGCGAGTCGGCCTTGACCATCCGCACGACGGCGCTTGCGGCCGATTCGCGCTACGCGAGGATCATGAGCGTGATACGGGAATCGGAGGCCACGCGACCGCAGTTGCGGCGCCTGGGCGATCAACTCGGCGCCATTTACACGCCTGTGGCGTTGACCATAGCCCTGTTAGCGTGGGCTGTTAGCGGTGAATCGATTCGGTTCCTGGCCGTGTTGGTCATCGCGACACCATGTCCGCTCCTGCTTGCCATTCCCATCGCAATCATCGGCTCGATATCGCTCTGCGCCCAGCGCGCCATCATCGTGAAAAGTCCCGTGGTGCTCGAACAGATCACGCGATGCCGCACCGCGATCTTCGACAAGACGGGGACGCTCACCTACGGCGAGCCCTCGTTGACGGAGCAACTGAGCGCTCCTGACTTCGTGCCAGGCGAAGTCCTCGCGCTCGTCGCGAGCCTCGAGCGTTACTCCAAACACCCTCTCGCGCGGGCCGTCATCGCTGCCGCAGCAGAAGGCGGGCTCACGCTGCCAGAGGCGACTGAGGTCAGCGAAGCACCAGGCCATGGGTTGCGAGGAACCGTAGCCAACCATCAGATTCTGGTTACCAGTCGCGGCCGAATCACGTCCTACGGGATCACGAATCTCGGTGACATTCCGCCAATTGGCGGCGGGCTCGAATGCGTCGTGGCGATCGATGGCCGCTACGCGGCAACCCTGCGTTTCCGTGACGCGCCGCGCCGGGACAGCAGAGCCTTTGTGCAGCATCTCGGCCCCCAACACTCTTTCGACCGCGTGATGATTGTCTCCGGTGACCGGATGTCGGAGGTACGCTACCTGGCCACGCAAGTCGGCATCACGGAAATCCACGCCGAGAAGAGTCCGGAAGAAAAGCTCGCCATCGTGCGCCAGGAATCAAAGGGCACAAACACTCTCTACGTTGGCGATGGCATCAACGACGCACCGGCGATGATGGCTGCCACGGTGGGCATCGCGATTGGACAAAATACCGACGTGACCGCGGAAGCGGCCGGCGTCGTAATCATGGACAACTCGCTCGAACAAGTGGACGAGTTCATGCACATCAGCCGCCGCATGCGTCGCATCGCCCTCCAAAGTGCGGTCGGTGGGATGGCGCTGAGCATGATCGGCATGATGGTTGCCGCGGCCGGCTACCTCACTCCAGTCACCGGCGCGATCACCCAAGAAGTCATCGACGTCGTGGCAGTGCTGAATGCGCTACGAGCGGCGTTTCCTCCTAGCGTCATGCACGATTATGACGGGCGGTGGGAAATCTCTCGCGGTTGTGACGATTTCTCCGCGACGTCGATGCCTGGATCCCGATCAACGCGCTGAAATCTGAACGGTCGGCGGGCATGTCATTTGCCCTGTTCCTCGGCTGGAGGCCTGCCCGTTACAGGTCCAGGAGGAAGTAATGCGTGAACAGAAAATCGTTGTTGAACCCGGCGTCGGCGAACCCATTGGGGCTGCTGCGCCAGATGACCTCGGAGCTCGATCGCATGTTCGAGGATCCGTGGACGATCCGCTGGCCGGCGATTCAGCTGGAGAAGGATGCGACTGTGGGCGCCGAAGGTCGATGTTGTCGCGGCACCATCGCGTTGGGTGCTGAGGTCGATGCTGCCACGCGTGCCGCGATCGCACGGCTGCGCGAGCGCGGCATCGTCGCGCTCCTCGCTACCGGCCGCATGCTCGACGACCTCCGGCGGGTCGCCGGAGACCTCCACTTCGTCGATGCGGTGATCGCCGAGAACGGTGCGGTGCTGCATTTCCCCGAAAGTGGTCATACCTCGCAGTTGGTGCCGGGAGTACCGCCGGAGTTGATAGAAGAACTGGTGCGGCGCGGCCTAGCACACCATGCCGGCCGCTCGCTGGTCGATGCGGCCGCCGTGGATGCACCCGCGATCCTCGAGGCGATTCGGTCTCTCGAATTGCCATTGGTGCTGATCTTCAACAAAGGGCGCGTCATGACGTGGCCGCAGGGCGTGAGCAAGGGGACGGGGGTCCACGCCGCGCTCGACATGCTGCGGCTATCGGCACGCAACATGGCCGCGATCGGTGACGCCGAAAACGATCACGAACTGCTCCGTCTCGCCGAAGTCGGGATCGCCGTCCCATGGGCCAGCCCGGCGTTACGAGCGGTCGCCGACGTCGTCCTGACCGGCGACGGACCGGCGGCCGTCAACAAGGCGATCGCCGACCTGGCGGCATCGGAACGGCTGCCGACCCCGGCACAGGCGCGGCGGCGTCTGCGGGCGGGTTACACCGAGGACGGGCGCGAGTTCTGGCTGGACGCGCGTGGCCGCAACGTCCTGATTGCCGGCGACACGAAGTCGGGCAAATCGTGGATCGCCGGCCTGTTGAGCGAGCAGCTGATTCTGCACGGCTATTCCGTCTGCATCCTCGATCCCGAAGGCGCGATGAGGTCGGCGTCCTGCCGCTGGGCCAGCTGAAGGACGTGTCGTGACGCGGCACCTTCCGGCGCCGCCGTCTCCACTGTGCAGTACTGGCGCGCGTAAGCAGGCACCCACGCCTTCAACCGGGCGAGCCGCTCGGCCTCCGCCTGCGAGCGAATGGTCTGGATATCGAAGTCGGGGACGAGCGGTGAAAACTGAAAGCTCCGGCGGCCGCTCGATGACGTGCACTACCGCGATGTGCGCCATCGCTTTCTTCGGCAATTGAGAACGCGTATGCCAGCGCGGCTAGCGACGCCGCCGCAAAGTCCACCGGGCACACCATCCGATCGAATCGCACCGGGTGATCGAGCCGAGCCTGCCGACCGCATCTTTGTCCCCTGATGACCATCACATTGTCGAGGGCGGCACACACGAGGAATCGCTCGCGGCAGGCGGCCTGTATTCGCGCCTCTACCGAATCCAGTTCCGGACGCAGGAAGGACTTGAGCTCAAGGCCGGGTAGCTACGGGGTGTCTCACCGAAGCGCGAAAGTGAGGACGATCGTCACCAGCACATCCACCGGCTCGTTCCCGAGTCGTCCCGGTTCAAACCGCCATCCCGCGGCGGCAGCCACGGCTTCCTCATCGAGGCCGGGGTCGAGCGAGCGGACGATACGGATGTGCGACGTGCGCCCATCGCTGGTGACGACGACCTCGAGAGTCACCGCGCCTTGAATTTTGTTCAGCAGCGCCGCGCTCGTGTACCGGGGCCGCACGGCTGTGATCACGCGAGGTGCCGCTACGGCGCCGCCGGCGTGATACACGCCACCGCCGGTTCCACCACCGGATCCAGGCCCTAATCCGGGCCCGACTCCAGGCCCGACGCCGGTCCCACTGCCGGTGCCGACGCCGCCACCGAAACCCGGGCCCGTCGACGTGCCTGACATGACTGCGCCAGCCGGCAAGCCACTCTGATCGAATAGCCCCGAGGCCAGCGGACGGCCATCGAGGAGGATCGATGGCACGGGAGCAACGTCCTCGACCGCCATTGCCGCCAGCCGCGCGGAAGGCGCCGGCTGGTTTCGCAGTCGAACGGTCATCCGGTCGGAGCCCACTCCGTGAGCGCGACGGAGTGGTTGGTCCTGTTGATTCCCGCCGCCACCGCCGCCGGCCCCCGCGAGCGGCGTTGCGGAAGGCAGAAACACAAGGTGCACAACCTGCGGTTGTTCCTCGATCAGCGTTTCAATTGGCTGCGCGGCGGTGCCCTGCGACAACGCGATCCCGAGCACAGTCGCAATGAGGACGGCGGAGATGTGCAGCGCAATCGATGCAGCGAGTTGGCGCAGCGGGCCCGATCGCCGATGCGGCAATCGCGGGGGGCGCGGGGCGAGCGGATCGAGTTCGAGCACGACAGGAGATCTCGCAAGACGGATACCGTCAGGCGGCACTCGATCTCGCCGGCATCGTCGGCATTAACGGCTCTCGCCACCACCCGCACGCGGGGAAACTTTCCCAAGGCTTCGCAAAATCCCACCCTCCGCGAACTGAAGGCGGCTAGCGGAATAATCCGCGTACAGCTGATTTCTTCGCATTCGGCGGATGCGAATGTCTCGGATCCGCGCGACAAATCAGCGCGCTGCCTTGGCACATGCGTTGCCCCTCACCGGTACGAACCGGATTGCCCGGCGAAGGACATGATCACCATGCATATCGATCTCAAACGCGTTCTCGTCCCCGTCGACTTCAGTACGAATTCTGCGCGGGCGGTCGATTACGCGGCGGCGCTCGCACGCAAGTTCGACGCCGCATTGCATCTCGTTCACGTCTGCGAAGTGCCGAGCATGATGACCGGATCCATGGACGCCTACGCCATCGCCTACACAGGCTGGAGCCAGCAGCTCGGGGAGGAAGCCGAGCGCGAGCTCGAGAAGGTTCGTCCACGGCTCGAGGGCATCACGGTCACGACCGAAGTGCTGTTTGGAAACCCCGCCCGCGCCATCGTGACCGCGGCGGGGATCAACGCAGCGGACCTGATCGTCATGGGCACGCATGGCCACGGACCCGCCATGCACATGGTGATGGGGAACGTCGCGGAGCGGGTCGTTCGCACAGCGCCGTGTCCGGTGCTGACGGTGCGCGAGCCGCAGCGCAAGTCCGAGGACGAGCCGAAGTCCGCGGCCAGGATGGCCGCCACAGTGCTGCTCGCGGCAGTGATGCTGCTGCCGGTTGGTGCCGCGAGCGCGTCGGCGCAGACCCAGACGGTGATCAGGCAGAGCATCGCGGGAGCCGAGTTGTTCCGCACTTACTGTGCGTCGTGCCACGGCACCGCGGCGCGGGGCGATGGTCCACTCGCATCGTCAATGAATCGCAAGCCTGCCGATCTGACGACGATCGCCAAGCGGAACGGCGGGGTCTTTCCAAGTGAACTGGTGTTTCGCACGATTGACGGTAATCAGCCGGTGCGCGGACACGGCGGTCCGGACATGCCGGTGTGGGGCGACGCCTTCGCACGCTCGCGCGACGGCGGCGATCCGGCAAGGGTCAAGCAGTGGATCGAATCGCTGGTCGACTACCTCGAGTCAATCCAGGCTCGGCTAGTGCACTAAGTGAACGTCGTCGGCGCGGCCGTTATGTCGATCAGGGGCCTATCAACTGCGGAGGTCGCGGAAAGGCTATCGAAAGCTGGGCCGAACGCACTGCCCGCTAAGGCCCCTGATCCGCTCTGGCGCCGGTTCGCACTCCAGTTTCGAAGCCCGCTCATCTACATTCTGCTCTTTGCCCTCGCCGTCGACTTAGGCGTGTGGCTCTCCGAAAGCGCGCGTTCGGCGCCAATCGAAGCAATGGCCATCGGCCTCATCCTGCTCTTCAACGCCACGCTCGGCTTATACCAGGAGCGGCGCTCGGAACACGCCCTGGCGCGATTGCGATCCCTGGCCGATGCTCACGGCGCCACGGTCGATGAATCCATGCTGACGGGCGAATGGATCGCGGTTGACAAGAGCGACGGCGACCAGGCCTTCAGCGGTACTCTGCTCGTCCGCGGCAAGACGCATCTCGAAGTAACCAGGACGGGACCGTCGAGCGCGATGGGCCGGCCGGAGACCATGCTCGCGGGCATCGACGCTGCCGAGACGCCGCTCGAACGCCGCGTCGATCAGCTGGGACGGCAAATCGCGCGCTGGGTTCTGGTGCTCGCACTCACTCTTGGGATCACCGGCATCCTCTCTGAAGGCATCAGCGGCGCATCGGGCATCATCATCTTCGCCGTCTCGATTGCCGTCGCCGCCGTGCCCGAAGGGCTGCCAGCCGTGCTGACGGTTGCCCTGGCACTTGGCGTAGAGCGAATGGCGCGTCAGCGCGCCGTGGTGCGGCGGCTCAGCGCGGTCGAAGCGCTCGGATCGGTCACCGTGATTGCGACGGACAAGACGGGAACCCTCACCGAAAGCCGCATGGATATTCACACGCTTGATGCGTCAGATCAGCGGCGGGCCTTCGCGGCCATGGTGCTGGCCAATGATGCGGATCTCGGCACCGGCGCTGGTGACCTGCTCGACCTCGGTCTGCTGCGGCATGCATCCGCTCACGATGTCGATATTGCAACGTTGCGCCGGCGCCACCCGGCCATGTCCCAACGGCCGTTCGACAGCGCGTGGAAGTTTGCCAGGGTCACGGTCCATGAAGACGGCCGCGTGGTGAGTTATCTCAAGGGCGCGCCTGAGATCGTGTTCACCCGCTGCCAGTTGTCGCGTGTGGACCGGGACTCCTGGATCGAGAAGGCCGGCGCCCATGCGCGCGAGGGCTTTCGGGTGTTGGCACTCGCCTGGGGCGAGGGTGAGACCGAAGATAGTCTGTCGCTGCTCGGGCTCGTGTTGTTCTGGGATCCACCGCGGCCCGAGGTACCCGATGCGATTGCCAGGGCGCTGGCGGCGGGTATTCGGGTCATCATGATCACCGGCGATCATCCGGCGACGGCGGTGGCGGTGGCGCACCTGATCGGGATCCCCGGCGTGCGGGTGCTGACCGGCGAAGACCTGGACAAGTACCAAGACGCTGCCCTGCTGGAAGCGCTGCGCGACGTGAATGTATTCGCACGTGTGCGGCCGGAGCAGAAACTGCGAATCGTGGAGCTGCTCCAGGCGCAGGGCGAGATCGTGGCGATGACGGGCGACGGCATCAACGACGCGCCGGCGCTCAAGCGTTCGGATGTCGGCGTCGCGATGGGGGTGCGCGGTTCTCACGTAAGCCGCGAGGTATCGGATCTGGTCCTGCTCGACGACAATTTCACGACCATCGTCGGCGCCGTCGAGGAAGGCCGCGGCATTTACGAGAACATCCAGAAGTTTCTGCGCTTCCTGTTCTCGACCAATCTCTCGGAGGTCTTGCTGATCGCCTCCGGCGCGGTGCTCGCCTTCGCGATCGATTTACGCGACACTGCTGGTGCGCTGATGCTGCCGCTCACCGCAGTGCAGATTCTGTGGATCAATCTCTTGACCGATGGCATACCGGCGCTCGCGCTGGCCCTCGATCGTACACCCGGCGTTGTGCGCCAGCAACCCCGACCGGCCGGCGCTCCGCTACTGGACAGAGCCTCGGTCCGGTTCGTGGTCGCAGTGGGGAGCACGAAGGCCGCGCTTGCCCTCGGCGTACTCGGCGTGTTGCCGCTGTTCGGCTATTCGCTCGAGGTGACGCGCGCGGCGGCATTCCACTTCATGGCGATCGGCCAGTTATTCCTGGTCTACCCTTCCAGGCACACAACGATGCGGCCGCTTTCGAACCCGTATCTTCATATTGCAGTATTCGCCGGCGTCGGCTTCCAGTTTGTCGCTGCATCAGTGCCGCAAACGTCCAGGCTGCTGGGACAAGCGGCTCTGCCGGTTGAATTGTGGGGCGTGGTTCTCGGCGGCGCCGTGCTCGCGTGGGCATGGCGGAAAGCTGCAACCCGAATCGTGTGGCACCGGCCGGGAGCTAGCGAGCGATGACCATCAGGGCCGGTGGCGATCGCCGATCGGCTGCCAGACCGCTATCGACAACGCGAAGCTGACCGTGCTCACCACGAGCGCCACAAGAAAATGCCGAACCGAAGCCTGACACGCTGAAACCCAGACCGAGCGCCGTCGATAACGCCGCCGTGCCCCACAACATGAAGGCCTTGAGCACGAAAGTGAACAGGCCCAGGGTGACGAGAAAGAACGGTAATGTCAGCAGCGCCAGGACCGCGTTGATCAAGATGCGAACCAGAATCGACATGACCTGCTCCTGCTCAGACTGCCCGCCGGCTAGCGCAGAATTGAGGGCGGCGGCGCCCGCCCTCAATTCGCCGACGGCATCACCATGACCGTCATCACGCTGAGCCGATCGAACAAACACGCTTCAGCGCGAAACGGCCACCATTCATAGAGGAAGATTTCGAGCGGCCGCCACATCGCGACCCATCCGCCGATCAGCAGGCTTTCGCGAATGACACCGCCGGTCTGGTCGCCACGCAGCACAGCTGCGATTGCGTCGCCGATCAGAATCGATGCCGCGACGACCGCCAGACCGATGACGAGACTGGTGCGGCCGATGCGTAACAACTGCCGCAATCGCTGCCGCGTGCTGCGGGCGTTGCGAGCGAAGTGATCGCGCACGGCACCCCGCACCATTTCGGACGCTTCTCGTTCCGTCGGCGCGCGATCGACGTGCACCAGTAAACCAAGCGACCCATGTCCGGGGATTTCGCGCGCCCACGACGCGATGAATTGCTCAGCGCCGGGATCGAGGTCGCGTTTGTGAAACGGCGTTGGATCGAAGGAATCGAACAACTCCTTCACGTCGGTTACATGAACCTCGATCAAGGCGCAGTGCGGCGGGAACCCCTCGGCGCCGCGCCGTTGAGTGACCGGTTCCGTCACCATGACGCCAGCGTTGTCACTCACGGGACCGCCTCATACATGCGGCGTTCCGCCTCGCACTTGACGGGTTGCATCAATGCCAGCCTGATGAGGTGGACACCGGGCGCCACGAACGACCAATACCGGCGGAACTTTGCGCGGGCGTCGCCGTCGGTCGCGACTGCACGTGTCTCCGTACGGAAGACCGATTTGTCATTGCCGTCGGGATCGGCGCGCAGGGCGAAAGCAATCTTGATGAAATCCGGCTCCGCGAATGCAGCGAACTCGCCGGCTGGGACGGACCGGACATCCGGCGCCGCCTGCCACGGTTTGGTAACGGCACCAAAGACAATCTCACGTCCAGGCGTTTCTGCGAGTACCGTCCAGCCAATCGACCGCATCTGTTCAAACAACGGCCCCGGATGTTGCCGCTCGTCTGGTTCTCCTCCCAATGCCAGCTCGCGAAGCTTGAATAACAGGCGCGGCACCACGGCGTTCAACATCTCCAACTCCTTGGCAGCATCGAGAACAGTTTCGGGAGGAGCCGCAACGTCAACTTGATGGCTGACCAAGTTTTCGGGTTGGGGAATGAAATGATCGAGCAGCGATGCGTGAGTCGGATCGGCGTCCATGTGCACGTGACCGTACCTGAGTCGATTCCATGCCACCACGCCAGCGTATCCGGCTGCCGCGGCGCCCGTGCCAATGGCAAGACCGTGCGCGACTTTGCGGAAAGTGGAATTCATGATGTCCTCCCGAGTTCAGTCAAGTAGGGCTGTTCGATATGAGACGTGAGTCGTCGAACGGCGAGTAACACGGCCCCCGCAAGCAGCACCCGGTCGATGGCAACGCCCAGCACGAACACACCCGTCGCGCCGTAGATCACTCCAAGTCCCAAGACAACGGCGGTCCACGCGCGTGAGGTGAAGTTGCGGACAATCAGCGTTGCCCCGATGAGAAATGCCAGGGTCGCGCACGGAAGCCGTCCGAGGGGCGCCTCAAACAGGTAGCGCCACCAGGCGCCCTGGAGAAAATGTGGATAGCTCCACCCGAACACGCATAACGCGGCACCAGCAGCGAACTCCCATCCCGTGGCCCGTCGCACGCGATCCCGGCGACACCGCAACCCGATCGGCAGCAACACGCAGGCAGCCGCGGCGAAGAGGAGCGCGTTGAATGGATTGCCCGACCACCAGGCGAGCGCGGCGACCGAGATCATCGGCATAGTCAGTGCTGCCGCACTGGTTCGGTTAGTGGCGTGTCCGGTGAAGATGAAAGCTAACCACCCCGCTGCCGCGACGTGCCATGCAATGGCAAGCGCGCGCCATTCACGTGCAATCGTCTCCGCTGCGTTGAGAATGACGTCCACCATGATTCGCCGCCAATCGTCAGCCCTGGCGTTGTTCCGCAAGTGCTTTGATCTGCTGCAGCATCCTTCGCTGCATGATGAAGTGCGGCAGCTCGAACGCCATCATGTCGAGCGCCGCAATCCACGGCGAGGGCGACCCCTGGCCAATGCTGGTGCGAACGATGAATCGCGTTTGGCGGTCGCCGATTGGCTGCAGGACGAAGGCACCCCAGTTGCGCAATACCATCAGCGGCATCGCGTCGTTTTGAAAGAGATTCGGCTGCAGCCAGCCCCGCAGCGGCAGCACCGCATGAGCGAGGCCAAGCGCGATTACGAGCAGCCCGAACGCTCGCCGCCATCCCGGGGTGACCAATGCCATCGCAACCTCCCCTTGCGATAGAGCGAGAGGCGTGCCCGCGGATCTGGCCGAAGAACGCGCGATTGCCGTTATTGAAGTCCGGAATATTCCCCGCGCCACGGAATATTTCCGCTCGCGGTCGATCCTTGGGTGCGAAACCACCGCGAAATCACATGTGCCCACGGTATGAACGTTGCGCTGCAATCCTGCACGTGCGCGGAGGGGCACGAGGGTATGGCAATGATTAACCGCTCAGTTCTCACCGTGATGGCTGCTCTGACAGCGGCGCTATGGCTGCCGGCCGGCGCAGCGGGACAACCGGCCTTTCCCGATGTCTCAGCGATCACCACGTTCCAGCGCGCCGCCGATTCGTATGCGTTTGTGCATCGCCAGGCCGAGCGACGCATCGGGCAAGCGCATCGTCGGTCG
>JALDXK010000127.1:0-12366 GCA_032155105.1 Acidobacteriota bacterium | reverse complement strand
GCTGGTAGTAGCCGGCGCGCGTCCAGATGCGGCACGACAGCGACTGGTAGATCAGCCACCGGTTCATCAGGATGTCGAACGAATCGTCCGGCGTGCGCACCTGGATCGCGCCGAGGACGCGATCCCACGACCTCAGCACGCGTTCGAGTCCGGGGCCGGCCGCGTCGCGGTTCGCATGCGTGCGAATCAGCGCCATCGCGTGCTCGTGCGATCGTCCTTCGCCAAGGGCGAAGACGATGCGGCGGGTTTCGCCGCCGTTGAGGGAGAAGCGCAGCTGCAGGGCCGCGCACGGATCCATGCCGGCGCCGAACTCGCCGGTGAGGCTGTCCTCCTGCAGCGCCGCCGGCCTGGTCAGCGAGCCGTTTCGGCCGATGAAGGAGCGGCGGTTGCCGGTAGCGGAGAACAGCCGCTCGCTCGCGCACGCGAAGGCGACGCGGCCCTTGAAGTCCGTGTTGTACGGGTTGGTCGCCAGCACCGCGTTGTGCGCGGCGTCGTACTCGGTGATGACGTGGCGCGAATCGCCCTCGCGCGGCGGGCCGAGGACCCAGTCGTTGTAGCCGAACACGCTGAAATGCCGCGGCACCTGCGTGGTGTTCACCAGCGTCAGCGCGGCGATGCGCACCGGATCCTCGTCGTCGATGAAGATCTCGAGTTGCTGATGCACGCCTTCGAAGGACCGCGAGAAGCGCGACACGCCGGCCGAATGGCGAACGAGGAAACGGCCGCTCTTGGCGTCGCGCAACATCGGACCCGGCGTCGGCGACCACGCCCGCCCGGTCTCGTCGTCCCTGATGTAGATCGCCTCACCGCCGCGATCGACCACTGGGTCGTTCATGAACGGCGTGAGGCGGTTCTCGCGGCTGTTCTCGGACCAGGTCGTGGCGCTGCCGCTGGCGCTGAGGATGGTGCCGAAGCGCGGATTGCTCAGCACGTTGACCCACGGTGCCGGCGTTTCCTGATCGCCTTCGAGCACGATCGAATAGGTGCGGCCCTCGTCCGCGAACCCGCCGACGCCGTTGGCCAGCGTCACTGCCGGTACGCCGACCGGCAGGCTCGGCCAGGGTGGCGGCGGTTCGTGGTCGTCGTCGACGGCGCTCGAGGCGGGCAGCGGCATCGAGGCGATCGGCGCAATCGGCGGTCGCGCGAGGTGGGCTCGCAGGTCGCCGCGATGCGTTTCGATCGCGCCAGAGGCCACGCTCTGGAAGAGGGTGCGTTCGGCCTGGCTCATGGTGTCGCCGCGCAGCAGGAACGCGCCGCCGGGCTGGTGCTTCCACATTCGCCACGGGCCGTCGTCGAGCATCGACGTGAGGCGCGACTGCACCTCGTCCATGTAGCTCACCGGGTGCTCGTTGAGGATCACGAGGTCGGCCTTCAATCCCTTGAGGCGCCAGTACTCCTGCGCTTCGAGGACCTGCCGCACCACGCCCAGCTCTTCGTCGGTGACGCGGATCAGGACGACGGGCAGATCGCCGGAGATGCCGTGCGGCCACAGGCTGTTCTGGCCCAGCTCGTTGGTGGCGAGCACGTTCGCCGGCGCGCGCAACGAGCCGTCGGTGCCGATCACGCGCGACGCCAGCCGCTCGAACAGCACCGCATCGTCGGCGGAGATGTCCATGTGACGGCGCACGCTGTGGGCATGCGCGGAGGCGAGCGAGAGCGTGCGCGAGGCGGTGGTCGGGTCGCGGTAGGTCAGCGCGAGCGCCATCGCGGCCTCGCGATCGGGGGCCACGCCGGTGGTGAAGCACAGCCGCACCGACTCGCCGGACGGCAGCCGCACGCGCTGGCGCAGGCTGAGGATCGGGTCGAGGACGAAGCCGGTGGATCCGGAGAGCGGCCGTCCATCCATCACGATCGGGTTGTCGAGGGTGCGGCCGCGGCCGATGAAGCGGGCGCGATCGGTTTCCCATTCGAGCGGGCCGTGCGGGCGCCCCTCGAGGCTCAGGACGTGCACCGCCCAGGTGCCCGGGTCGCGCGATTCGCGGGGCCGGCGATGGCAGATCACCGCGCCGCGCTCGGGCAGGTATTCCGTTTCGATGAACAGCTTGCCGAACGCCGGATGCGCGAAATCATCGCGAGCCTGGGCCAGCGCCACTTCGACGTAGCTGGTGACGTCGATCTCGCGCAGCCGCTCGCTCTGGTTCATGAGCTGCAGGATACGCACCTCGACGTCGTGCTCCGGCGACACCGCGACCTCGAGACGGGAGGCGATGTCTTCGTCCTTGCTCTCGAACGTCGCCACGTCGGGCAGGAACGTCGCGGTATAGCGCTCGGCTTCGCGCCGCGTGGGCAGGAACGTCGGCGACCACACCGCGTTGCTGCGCACGTCGCGCAGGTAGATGAAGTGGCTGCCCGGGTCGGTGGTGGCATCACGGCGCGCCCGCGTGACGCACAGGCGATCGAAGGTGCTCGCGCCGCCGCCGGCGTTGGTGACCGCGGTGGTGAACTTGCCGTTCGACAGGAACTGCGTGTGCGGAAACACCGTGTGCGGCGTACGGTAGCGGCGCAGCGGTACGCTCAGCCCCTGCGGAGTGGCCAGCGTTTCGTCGAGCGGCCGCGGTTCGGTCACCGGCTGCTCGCGGGGCACGCGCTCCTGCAGCAGCAGCTCGGTGGCGCGGACGCGCGGGTCGGCGTGGAAGCGCTCGATCATCCGGTCGCCGCTAATCGCGTTGGCCAGGGCCACCAGCGTCATGCCGGCGTGATGGGCGAAGTAGGCCTTGACGATCACGCCCTGGTTGCTGGTGCGCTCCACGCCGGATCGCTCGGTGTAGTCGATCGATTCGTAGAAGCCATGCTCGCCGAGCAGGCCGATGTCGGCGAGCTTGCGCAGGTTGCGCGCGCTCCTCGCCGGGTCGATCAACACGGCGAGCCCGGTTGAATACGGCGACACCACCAGCTCGTCGCCGAGGCCGCGTTTCAAGCCGAGGCCGGGGACGCCGAAGGCCTTGTATTGATAGTTCCCGATGCGATCGACGGCGGTGTAGGCGCTTTCGGAGATCCCCCATGGGACGCCGCGCGTGGCGGCGTAATCGATCTGCCGGCGCACCGCCATGCGGCACGACTCGTCGAGCAACGTCTCCGGGAAGCTGCGCATCACCAGCAGCGGCATCAGGTACTCGAACATGGTCGCGCTCCACGACAGCAGCGTCGGTGAGCCGCGCACGCCGGTGATCAGGCGGCCGAGATGGAACCAGTGCATCTGCGGCACGTCGCCCTTGGCGATGGCGATGAAGCTGGCCAGCCGCGCCTCCGACGCGAGCAGGTCGTAGAAGGCGTTGTCCATCCGCGCCCCGCCCATCGCATCGGCGAGGCGATACCCGATCGCGAACAGCCGCCGGCGCCGATCGTAGAGGAACCCGAAGTGCATCTCGTCGAAGTAGGCGGACGCGCGCGCCGCGATGGCGGTCAGCTGCGCTGCCGCCTCTGGCTGCCTCCTGGCAATTTCGGCGAGGGCGGACGCGAGCGTCAGCAGCGCCGCCGCGAAGTTGCCGCTGTCGACCGTGGACACGTACTTCGGCAGGAGCGGCTCGAGCGTCTGGGTGTCGTACCAGTTGAGCAGGTGGCCTTCGAAATGCTCGAGCCGATCGACGGTGGTCAGCGTGGCATCGAGCTTCGCGATCAACGTATCGATGTCGATGAACTCGAGGTCGTAGGCCGAGAGCGTCGAGAGCAGCCACATCGCGATGTTGGTCGGCGACGTGCGGTGCGCGATCCGCGGCTCGGGATCGAACTGCACGTTGTCGGGCGGCAGGAAGCGATCGGCCTCGGTGACGTAGGTCGCGAAGTATTGCCACGTGCGCTCGGCGAGTTGCTTCAGGTAGAGGCGGTCGGCCTCGCTCAGCTCCGGCCGCGACGTCGGTACTGGCTTGCTGAGCAGGTAGGCGATGTACGGCGCCGCGAACCACAGGCCGAGGAGCGGCAGCGCCACCGGCATCGAGGAGGGACGCGCCACGGCGACGGCGGCCAGCCCGACCGCGGAGACGGTGGGACTCGATCGCATGCTCTCGTAGAAGCCGCCGACGTCGAGCTTCCGCGTGCGCTGCGCCACCGCGGCGGCGGTTTCCCACTGCAGGAAGCGGCCGCGCCGCGACACCACGCGTGTCAGCGTCACGCCCACCGCGTCGAGCATGTCCCACGCCTGGTGGGCGAGGAAGGTGAGCTGGATGGTGACGCGCGCGAGATCGGTGGCGAAGTCTTCGCCCATCGCGCGCAGGAACACGCGCATACCTTGACCGCGCCGCGGCCCGCGGAGCAGCTCGAACACCCGGGCCAGCAGCGGGAACGACATGCTGCCGATGGCGGCCAGCGTCCAGAACAGCGGCCGTCCCGGCAGGAACGTCCAGCCGGCGATGAACAGCGCCACGAGCGAGGGCGCCACGAGGCTGCGACGCAGGTTGTCGAGGATCTTCCAGCGCGAGATGATCGGCAGCTGGTTGCGCTCGAGACCCGAGCGCGTCGGCACCCACGGGAACAGCCACCCGAGGATCTGCCAGTCGCCGCGCACCCAGCGGTGCTGCCGCCGCGCGTGCGTGAGCACGTTCGCGGGGTACTCGTCGACCACCTCGAGATCGGTGACGAGCCCGGCCCGGGCATGCAGGCCCTCGAACAGGTCGTGCGACAGCAGCGCGTTCTCCGGCACGCGGTGCTCGAGCGAGGCCATGAAGGCGTCGACGTCGTAGAGGCCCTTACCGGTGAAGATGCCTTCGCCGAACAGGTCCTGGTAGACGTCCGACACTGCGGTGGTGTACGGATCGACGCCGGTGTGGCCGGCGTAGGTGCGCGCAAACAGCGACCCGGCTGCGCTCTGCATCGTCACGCTGACGCGCGGCTGCAGGATGCCGTAGCCTTCGGTGACCCGGCGCAGTTTCGGGTGCACCACCGCACGGTTGAGCGGGTGATGGGCGATGCCGATCAGCTCGCGGGCCGTATCGCGAGGCAGTTGCGTATCCGAATCGAGCGTGATCACGTAGCGCACGCCCGCGAGCGAATCGGCGGCGCCGATGCGCGTGGTGAAGCTCGTGTCGGTGGCGCCGCGGATGAGGCGATTGAACTCCTCGAGCTTGCCGCGCTTGCGCTCCCAGCCCATCCACACCTGCTCGCGCTCGTTCCACAGCCGCTGGCGATGCAGCAGCAGGAATTGCGGCCCGGGGCTGCCGCCGAGGCGCTCGTTGAGCCGCTCGACCGCGGCGCCCGCGACATCGAGAAGCTCCTTGTCGCCCGGCACCTCCGGCGCCTCCGCGTCGGCAAAGTCGCTGAGGATCGCGAAATGGATGTTCTGATCGCGATTGGCGATGGCGATCACTTCAAGGTGATCGACGAGGTGCTCGACCCCGGCGGGGGTCGTGATCAGCGTCGGGATCACCACCATGGTCCTGGCGTCTTCCGGCACGCCGCCGATCAGTTCCAGTCGCGGTAATCGTTCCGGCTTCACGAGCAGGCTCACCACGCGCTGCACGATCGCAATCGCAAACTCGCTGAACGGGATCACGAGCAGCGCGGAGGCCAGCAGCATCATCTGGCCGCTCGCGCCGAGCAGGTAGACGCGCCACAGCACCAGCGCGATCAACACCGCCGTGATGAGACCGATCGATCCGTGGTACGCCGGCGCGGCGTGCCGGCGCAGCCATCGCTGCACGCGCTGCTTGCGCTTGGGCCGGTAGGCGAGATCGATCTCGAGGCCGGGCCGGCCCTTGCCGACGAGGTGATAGCCGACGTGCGCCGCCGCGCGGGAGCGCGACTGCGTGGCGGCCTGCCGCGCGCTTTCGATCGCCTTGAGTGCGACGCGGATCTGCGCGTTGCCCTCGGGCTCGGCCAGGTCCTCCACCGCCTGCCGCTGGCGGTCGCGGCTCAGGAAATCCATCTGCGCATACACGCCGGCCGGATCGCGGCGCAGCACGTTGTCGACGAGGCTCACCGCCTCGAAGTAGTGGCGCCAGTCGATGGTCGTGCACAGGCGTAAGCTGGTGATCGCGTTGGCGACCGACGCCTGGCTCGCGGCCTGGCGCTGGTGCTCGACGCGCACGATGTCCTCGGCGACGACATTGCGGCCGATGAGATGCGCCTCGAGCGCAGCCCTGAGCGGCGAGCGGCGCGCATCGTACTCACGCGCGCGGTGGAGCATCTGCACGATGTAGGCGTCGTGCGCGGCCTCGGGAATCGTGACCGGTGCGTCAGGCGGCGCGGCGTCGATGTGCTGGACGTGCGTGTCGGCGGCGCGGCGTGCGGTGCGGCTGATCAGGATCTCGTCGGCGAGCCGGCGCAGGTTCTCGATCAACGCCAGCTTGAGCATGCTCGGCCACGCCCACAACTCGCCGATGGTGAGCGGCGCCACCCGCTGGTAGCTGTTGAGGAACAGCGTAAGTTGCGGCAGATCGAGGCGGCTGTCGCTATACCGCAGCAGCTCGACCGCGATCGCGTAAATGCGCGCCTCGCCTGTATGGTCGCGCGTCACCAGCGCCGGCAGCTCGCGGTAGTACCGCCGCGGCATGTTCTCGCGAATCTCGACGATCTCCGACGAAATCAGGTGGAAGTTGTCGAGGAACCATTCCGTTGCGGGCGTCACGAACGCGCCGTGCCGCACGTCTTCGGCGAGCGTCCGGTAGGCGTGCGCGAGCACGCGCTGGTTGTCGCGGAGGCGCGGGAAGATGCTCCGTGCGCCACGCGGGCGCGGATCGACCGTGAAGTTCGCCGCCAGGGCGAGCGCCCGCTCATCGAGCCGCTCCGAGCTCAGCGGTTCTTCGCGAAATGGCTTCGTGCCAGCCCGATAGTCAGAAGACCAGGTATGAAGAAACAGGCAGTTTCACATTCCAAGATCGGTGCCAGCGGAACCGGACGATCCGGCTCATCGGTGAACAGACCGGCTGCCCAATGTCTGTAGCACCTTACCGCACGTCGAACCGATCAGGGCTCACCGAAGGGCGAGAGCACGATCACCGTCCGCCGTGCCACGGTCTCTTCACCCAGGTTGTTTTTCAGCACCGCGACCACAGTGTAGTTGCCGCTGGGGAGGTTGTTGAGACGAATTTCCGTGATGCGGGGCGCCTTGTCGCCATCGAGCTGGATCGCGCTGCTGCGATAGAACGTGCCCGAATCGGCTTCGATCTGCAGCCACCGGTTGTCCGGATCTTTCACCACCGTCGTCTGGACGATCACGGTGCCCGGCGCGCTGCTCACGTTCGGCGTCACGCGCAGCGAGAGTCTTTCGTTCGCCGTGGTGTCGTTGGTCGCGGCGGCGAGGCCGAGCGTCGTGAGGGCGGCGAAGAGCAGGCGGCCTCGCATGATCGTTCAGTCGTTGCTGTCTGCAAGGTCGATGCAGTCGGCACGCGCGTGCTCGTCTTCGATCGACTGGCACTCGGCATGGCGCGAGGCCTCATCTTCGGTCGGAACCGGATCCGGATGAAATCCCTGGCCGGCGATCAACGCGGAGCCGACCATCGACGCTGCGCAGAGCATCACTGTCGTTGCGATCTTGCCCATGGGGCACCCCTTAGTCTCGACGTCTTGAAGGTGGCGAAGCCTCGCTACGTCGTATACGACGCGATCGACCAGCCGTTGGCGCGCAACTGCAGGGCGATGGCCGCGTGGCGCTGAAGAGCTGATGCGAGATCGCGATAGATCTCCACCGTTCCGCGGCGCACGTTGTGATGGGGAACGGTGACGACGCTGAATCCGGCAGCGCCGCTTCCGCTCACACCGCACGTAATCAACTTGCCGCCGAAGCGGAACTGCCACCGAATCATGTCGCGGGTTTTTTTCTTCAGTGCCGAAGTTCTCATGCCGTTCACTACATCAAGATCGATGCCAACGATATGCGCCGAAAGCGCGCGTATTTCGGCCGGTGTGGGCCGCGTTGCCCCGATTGTAGGTAACGGACTTCCTACGCGACCGTCAGCAGCTGGCGGAGCTGCTCGATGTCTGCGGGTTTTACGAGGTGGTGGTTGAATCCTGCCGCGCTCGAACGCTGGCGATCCTCGTCCTGACCCCAGCCGGTGAGTGCGATCAGCTGAATGTGGCGCGTCTTCGGATTCGCGCGGATGCGGCGCGCCACTTCGTAGCCATCCATGCCGGGCATGCCGATGTCGAGCAGCACCACGTCGGGCTTGAACGTGCCGACGCATTCGAGCGCGGTGCGGCCGCTGTGCGCAAGCGCCACGTCGGCGCCCAGCACCCGCAGCAGCATGGAGAGGGTTTCGCCGCCGTCGCGGCTGTCGTCGACGATCAGGATGCGCCGCGAGGGCAGCGGCTGGATGCGCCGCGCCGTCTCCGCGGCCATCGCCGGCTCCACGAGGAGCGGCAGCCTGACGATGAACTCGCTGCCGAGCCCGGGGCCGTCGCTTCTCGCCTCCACGCTGCCGCCGTGCATCGTGACCAGGCTCTTGACCAGCGTGAGGCCGATGCCGAGACCGCCCTGCGAGCGGCGAGTCGAGCGATCGACCTGCATGAACATGTCGAACACGTGCAACAGCAGGTTCGGCGCGATGCCGATGCCGTTGTCCTTCACCGAGACCACGGCCTCGCTGTTCTCCTTCTTGGTGGTGACCGTGATCACGCCACCGTGATTGGTGTACTTGGCGGCGTTGTTGAGGAGGTTGGCGAATACCTGGGTGAGGCGCACCGGATCGCCGCCGATGCAAATCTGTTCGGTGGCGAAGTTGACACGGATGTCGTGGCGCAGGTTGTCGAGCACCGGCCGGCTGGTTTCGATGGCGGCCTTGACGATCGCGGTGAGATCGAGCGGCTCCTTCTTGACCTCGATCACCCCGCGGGTGATGCGCGACACCTCGAGCAGGTCGTCGACGAGGCGATTGAGGTGATGGACCTGCCGCTCCATCACCGCGCAGGCCGGTGCGGTGCGCGCGTCCTCGAACGCGCCCGACAGCTTGAGGATCTCGAGGCTGTTCAGGATCGGCGCGAGCGGATTGCGCAGCTCGTGGCCGAGCGTGGCGAGGAATTCGTCCTTGCGGCGATCGGCGGTGCGCAGCGCCTGTTCGGTCTTCTGCCGTTCGGCGAGGTGGCCGCGGATCTGGTATTGCCGGGCGCGAGCGCGAATCGCCGTTTGCGCCGCGCTCAGCAGCGTGGTGACACGGGTCGGCCGCTCGAGCAACGTTACGTTGCCCAGCGTGCGCCAGGCCTCCGCCGACTCGGGGGAGTCGGCGCCCGGCCGCGTCAGGATCAGGATCGGCAGGTCCGACCATGGCGGCTGGCGCGACAACCATGCCGAGAGCGGCGCACTGGCGCCGGCCGCGAGGTGCTCTTCACCGACCAGCACCGCCGCCGCCCCCTCGTTCAGCGCCTGGACCAGCGTGTCGAGTTGGGTGAAGCCGGCGGTCTCGATGCCGGCCCCGTTCAGGAGGCCGCCCGTGATCTCGGCGTCCTTGCCGGTGGGCGCCATGATCAGGAAGCGCAGGTCGCGCGAACTGGCATTCATTTGCGGCGGTCCGTGCCGAGCAGGGGATCGTTGGACCCTTCGTACACCGGCACGCCGGTGAGGATGCCGCGGAACTGGCGCAGCGCCTCGCCGACCTCGATGCGGCCCTGGTGCATCCCGAATTCCCTGATCGTCCGTTCGTGAATGCCGCCGCGTTTCTTGACCACCGATATCGCCTGTCGCACTTCGCCCTTGGCCTCGAAGTAGCGCAGCAGGATCACCGCGTCGGCGAGGTAGCTTGCGTCGACCGGCGTGTGCATCTGCGAGCCGATGATGCCGTGGTGGGCGCCGATCAGCAGGGTCGCCACGCTCTGCTGCGCGAGATACATCAGGATCTCGTGCAGCTGGATGGTGAGGAAGCGCTCTTCGGGCATCGCGTTGAGATAGCCATTGAGGCTGTCGATGGCGATGATCTTCACGCCGCGCTCTTCCACGCCTTCGCGAATCATGAACGACAGCTCGCCCGGCGAGAGCTCGGCCGGATCGACCTGCACGACCTCAATCATGCCGCTCGTGACGTGCGATTCGAGATCGATGCCGACGCCGCTGCAGCGCGTGAACAGCGTTTTCGGGCTCTCGTCGAACATGAACAGCAGCGATTTCTGGCCGCGCCTGGCCGCGGCAGCGCAGAACTGCGCGGAGATGGTCGACTTGCCGGTGCCGGCGCCGCCGACGATCAGCGTGCTGGTGCCTTCCTCGATTCCGCCGCCGAGCAGGTCATCGAGCTCCTTGATGTCCGACGGCAGCTTGGCGCACCGCATCGGACCGCGGTGCTCCGCTGCGATCAGCCTCGGAAAGACGATGATGCCGCCCTTTCTGATCAGGTAGTCGTGGTAGCCGCCGCGGAACTCGCTGCCGCGGTATTTGATCACGCGGAGCCGGCGGCGCTCGGCGCCATATTCCGGGCTCATGTGCTGCAGGAGGATCACGCCGTGCGCGATGCTCTGCACGTGCAGGTCGTGATCGGAGGCCGTCATGTCGTCGAGCAGCATCACCGTGCACTTCAGGGCTGCGAAATATTGCTTGAGCGCCAGGATCTGGCGCCGGTAGCGCAGCGGATTGCCGGCCACGAGGCGCAGTTCCGACAGCGAGTCGAACACCACGCGGGTCGGCTTCAGCCGCTGCACGTCCTCGAGAATCACCTTGGTGGTCGAGGCAAGCTCGACCTCCGATGGGTGGTACATCGTGTATTGCTCGTCGGCTTCGAGCGCGCCATCGGGCGGCAACAGCTCGCGGATCGATATGCCACTGAGATCCCATCCGTGCGAGGCGGCCACCGACGCCAGTTCCTCCTTGGTCTCCGACAACGTGATGTAGAGCACCGATTCGCCGCGCCTGGCGCCTTCGATGAGGAACTGCATGGCCAGCGTGGTCTTGCCCGAGCCGGGCACGCCTTCGACCAGGTAGAGGCGGCCGCGGGCCAGTCCGCCGTTGAGGATGTTGTCGAGACCACTGATCCCGGTCTGGGCAGTGGTCGTGGCGTCTGCAGTTGGACCGATCAGACCCTGACGTGGCATACCTCTTCCGAAAAGCTCACCAGCTCGACACACTCCGCACGGAAACTCCGCACGAAGCGCCGGGCGCGGGAGCTTGATCCGCCTCCGGACATTCCATCTAGCAACTTCCAGACCACGGCCGGCATCGTCCGCACCTTCGAGCGGTACCTGGCGATCGCCGCAAGTTCCCAGGGGCGATTCACCGGCCGTTCCACGATCGCGGCGTCCGCATAGGGCTGGAACGCGGAGTCTTCATGCCACACAGGATGAGCACTGGCGGCGTTCCTCGTCGCAAGCGGTGCGTGAGACCATATGAGTATATGGTATCGACTATGGTATCTTCCCGGTATGGGCATGACGAAGGTGACCGTGGAGTTGCCGCGGGACCTGCTTGAGCGGGCTCGGGCGTCGACAGGAGAGGGCATTACCGCCACGATTCGCCGCGGCCTCGAGATGGTAGCGGCCACCCGCGCTCAGGAGCGCCTGCTGGCGCTGCGCGGGAAGGTCAAGTTCTCGATCGATCTCGACAAGCTCCGCGAGGACCGCGGGTGATCGCGCTCGATTCCAGCGCGCTGATTGCGCATCTCGAAGGCGACGACACGCCGGCCGCCACGGCCGTGGCCCTGGTGCTGGCCGAGCGCCAGGCCTGCCTGCCGCCGGTGGTGCTCACCGAGGTGTTGAGCGATCCGAAACTGCCTGCGCAGATCGCCGCACTTCTCGCCGCGCTGCCCGTGCTGGAGACGACCGACGGGTATTGGCAGCGCGCCAGTGAATTGCGGTCGCGCGTGTTGTCGGCGGGCCGTCGCGCGCGTCTTGCCGACACGCTGATCGCGCAAAGCTGTCTCGATCACGACGTCGGCCTGGTGACGGCCGATCGCGACTTCCGGCACTTTGCCAAGGCCGGCGGCCTGCGGCTACTGCCGTAGCCGGCAGCGCGCTTCCTGCCATAAGATCAAGGCTTGCCTCGCCAATCAATTTGGCGACGGTGGGAGACGTCATTGCCTAACATCCTTCAGCGCCTACCGGTCGGAGAGAAAGTCGGCATCGCATTTTCCGGGGGCCTCGACACCAGCGCGGCGCTGCACTGGATGCGCGCCAAGGGCGCCATCCCGTACGCCTACACTGCCAATCTCGGCCAGCCGGATGAAACCGACTACGCCGAGATTCCGCGCAAGGCGATGGCCTACGGCGCCGAGAAGGCGCGGCTGATCGAGTGCCGCGAGCAGCTGGTGGCCGAGGGCATGGCGGCGCTGCAATGCGGTGCGTTCCACATCTCGACGGCGGGGCAGACCTACTTCAACACCACCCCGCTCGGCCGCGCCGTCACCGGCACCATGCTCGTCGTGGCGATGCGCGAAGACGACGTCAACATCTGGGGCGACGGCAGCACCTACAAGGGCAACGACATCGAGCGGTTCTACCGCTACGGGCTGCTGGCCAATCCGA
>JALDXK010000126.1:0-12474 GCA_032155105.1 Acidobacteriota bacterium | reverse complement strand
CCGGGGCGACCGCGACGGCGCCGCGATAAGCGGCTGCCGCGCCACCGATTGGGCGCCGATTATTCCAGCAGCCTGCTAGAAACGC
Source organism: Acidobacteriota bacterium (assembly GCA_032155105.1). Taxonomy (GTDB): domain Bacteria; phylum Acidobacteriota; class Vicinamibacteria; order Vicinamibacterales; family UBA2999; genus 12-FULL-67-14b. Next base: position 12,389 of record JALDXK010000126.1, on the reverse strand, counting down.
CTGGGGCTTCGGCCGTAGCCCTGCGCGTAGCCGGCTTCGAAGCCGTCGCGATACGCGAGCTTGTATTGCTCCTTCGTGCCGTAGCGACTGTTGTAGCCGTGATCCGCGGAGCGGTAGCGGGTGTGACGCACCGGATCGAACGAATCGTTGTCGCCCACATCTTCGCGCCCCTTCTCGAGGCCGTCTCGATAGCCGTTGTCGTAGGCGACGCTGCTCGTGCGGCCGTTCGAGTTCGGATACCGATCCGGATAGCGGTTGCGCAGGATGTCGATCACGCTGCCGGTGGCGCCGTTGCTGCCGCGGCGCTCTTCGTAGCGGCCGTCTTCATACACCCGGCCGGTGCCGTAGCGATCGTTGTAGCGGTCGTCGCCGTAGATCACGCGCGCGTTGTTGCTGCGCGAGGCGAGGCGCTCGGCCTGATTGCAGTTGGTCGGCGCGGGCTGGCGCCCCGGCGGCACACCGTCGTACCAGACGCGGCATTGGCCGGCGGCCGGCATGTGCCCGGGCGGAATACCCTGCGACGTGGTGCGGTTACGTCCGCGTCCTTGCGCGTCGAGCGAGCCGGCGGCGAGGGCAAGGACAATGAGTGTTGCTGCTGCGGTACGCATGCTGTTGCCTCCGCAGCACAACAGGGCAAGAACCGGGCCAGCGTTTTGTGAGATCTAAATGCGACACCTCGGCGGTGATGGGAGGTTCTAACCTATGGTTGAAGTTCTCGGACCGGCCTCACCTCGATGCTGCCAGTACGCGCCGGCGGAATCCGCGACGCGATCTCGAGGGCTTCATCGTGCGTAGCGGCGTCGATGAGGTAGAAACCGGCGAGTTGTTCCTTCGTTTCCGCGAACGGTCCGTCGGTGATCGAGACGCGCCCGTCACGGACGCGCAAGGTCTTCGCCGTGTTCGCCGGGAACAGGGGCTCGGCCGAAAGCAGCCGCCCCTGTTTCCGCATATCGTCGCCGCAATGCATGCACTCGCCGTCGGGAACGGCGTGCAGCTTCCCCTCCTCGAGGTACACCAGGCACAGGTATTTCATGACATAGAGCTTAACGTTTCTTGGCGGCCTTTTTCTTCTTCACCGGTTTCCGCGGCGTCTTCTTCTGATCCTGAAGCTCATACGCTTCCCGCATCCAGTCCGTAATCGGCGACTCCACCTCATCGCGATGACGAATGTGCAACAGGTGCGCACGTTTGATCTTCGACGACTCCACGACCTTGCGCACCTGCGGCGCCTTGATCGGCCGTGCCAGGAAGATCCAGAACTCGAGAAAACTCCGCTTCGGCTTGACGAAGAAGTGACACACCTTCCGCGAGAACATGATCGAGCTGTGCGACGCATAGATGCGCTGCTCGCCCAGTTCCACTGCCGCTTCCCGCAGCCGCGCGTATGCGTCCTGCAGATCCTCCGAGAGGTCCTGGGTGAGCGCCCGTTCAGTGGTGGTCCAGCAGTCGTGCGCGTCGCCTTCCTCCACCCACTGCTTGCAGTGGTAACATTCGTGCCCCTTCATCGTTGGTATTGTAGGCAAGATGCGAATCGCAATCGTCTTCGCCGTTGCGCTGTCGATCCAGGGTGGAGGCGCGCCCGACATGTTGCCCGCCGCTGCCACGGCGAAGCTCCGCGACAGCCTGAAGGCTGCCGGGGCGCATCAGCAGCACGTGTGGCGCGACACGCCGCCGCTCGACGGTCGTCTCGTCAACGCCTACATCGAGATCCCGCTGGGTGGACGGCAGAAGTTCGAGCTCGACATGGCGACGAACGCGCCGGCCATCGATCGCACGATTCCCCAGAAAGTCGGCGGTTATCCCGTGAATTACGGCATCGTCCCGCAGACGGTCTCTTATGATGGCGATCCCTTTGATGTGCTCGTGCTTGGTCCGGCGATCCCGACGGGGCAGTGGGCCAAGGGGGTGATCGTCGGGCTGATGCAGATGGAAGACGAGAAGGGGCTCGATTCGAAGGTGGTGATCTCCCGCGTCGGCGCCGACGGCGTGCCGCTGCACCAGTTGACCGACGCCGATCGCAAGCGGATGGCGGACTACTTCAATCGTTACAAGCGAGTCGATGACGATCCGAAGACGTTCGCGACGGTGCCGGGATGGGGCACCGCCGCGGACGGGTTGTCGTTCGTGCAGATCACCCACGCGTTCTTTCTCGACTGTCGCGAGCGCGCGGGGCAGCCGTGCCACGTCATGCGCTGAAGTGGCCGGCAAGCGCCGCGAGCGCGGTCTTCCATTGTCCGCGCTGCGTCTCCACCGACTCCGCGTTCGCCAGTTTCGTCTGCGTCACCGTGACGGTGAGCTTGCCGCCCGGCTTCGGCACCATGTAGAACTGCACCGTGGTGTCGCCCCACTTGTAGCGGAACCGGCCGAGGCCGTCCGGGCGGATCACGACGCCCTTTGATGTCTTGTCCTCGACGCCTTTCGCGAGCGCGTCGGCGAGCTTCTTGTCGGCGTCGGTGATCCAGCTCTCGCGCACGCGGGCGTCCGACAGCGCCCTGGCGACCTGCTTCGCCGAGGCGGTCATCACCTTCGACGCCGACACTTCGAAGTCGCCATCGCAGCGTTGATTGACCACGCGCACACCGCGCGCGCGCTCGTAGGACACCGTGATGCCCTGCGAGTACCAGCCGTCGACCTGGTGCGCCTCGTAGAGGTGTTTCGCGGCAGCGCTGTGACCGCGGTCGACGGCCCCGAAGCGATCGAGCACGTCGAACCAGTGCGCGAGGTCGTGCCCGGTCTTCTTGATCACGGACGCGTCCGAGATCGTGGCTTTCGCCCTGGCCTGTGGCGGGGGTGCGGCCGGTGCCGGCGGTGGAGCGGCCTGGGTCTGCGCGGTGACGACCTGCATGTCGCGGAGGACGTGGCGGCGCGCAGCCGTATAGCGCTCGCCGGTCCTGGCGGCGCGGGTGCGAATCAGTTGCTTGAGAGCTCTGGCGCGAGTCATGACGGTTCTCCCCTGGCCACACGATCCCCAGCTCCCGCCTGCTGATCGCGCGACCGCGAAGAACCCACGTTGAATAGCCCGAGGTTGTGGACCCCTTTGCCCCGATGCCAGCTCCGCGGGAGGAAGCCGAGTCGAGGTGAGGCGCCAGGCCCGCGCCGCCCCTAATCTACGGCAGGCGGTCCCACCGAATCAAGCCGGCCTCCATGATCGGCACCCCGTCGACTTCGACCCGGGCGTCGCGCAGGCCGATCGAGATGCGGCTCGCCCGATGCGCGCGGTTCGTCCCGCCATTCTCCCAGTTCGAGCCGAACTCGAGCATCACGCCGAACGCCGGCTCGTAGAACGGGTTGGTGTGGAACCAGACGGTGGCGATCCGGTCGCCGTCGGCGCCAATCTCCCTGATCGATGCGTGCAGGGCGTCGAGGCCCGCGCCGGCGGTGAGGCCCGTCATGCGGCCGTCGACGATCTGGAAGGCCACGTCGCGCACGGTCGACGGCACCCGCGACATCGCCGCGACCTTCACGGCTCCGGTGATCGCCGTTGCCTCGGGAATGAAATTGAACATGCCGACCGGCAGCTCCATCTCGCGATCGCGAAGCGAGCGCGCCAGCGTCGCTTTCGCCGCGGACGCGTCGCCGTCGCCGAGATGGAACCACTGGTCGCGCGGCACACGGATCGTGAGACTCGTGCCGGCGGCCGTGGAGATTCGGAGCGTCTTGCCGCGAATCGCCGCTGCCAGGCGTTGCTGCCTGGCCGCATGATCGGAGAGATCGACCTCCAGCGATCGTTTCTCCATCGCCGCGTGCTCCCGCCGGATCTGGTCGTCGCTGCGGCCGCCGGGAAAGGGCAGCAGCCAGTGGAAATGGACCGACCGCACCTTCGATCGTTCGACCAGCAACTCCCACCGCAGATCGCGCACGTACGATCGCTCGGGCATCCAGAAGAAGAGGTCGGATCGTTCGAACACCGGCAGCAGCGTCTCGACCACGTCGCGCTCGCGCGCGCGATGTTCGGGGCTGTCTTCGTCGAGCTGATCGTTCATCGCGGCGGTGTCTTCGGCGATGGCGTAGCTATTGACGCCGCGCCGCAGCAGCTCGGCGCGCAGCCGGTCGGTGATGCCGGGATAGTAGGTCGGGTCGTAGACGATGATCGCCCGCTCGCCGCGCGTCGGCTTCGCCATTTCGATCAGCCGGGCTGCGAAGGCCGCTTCATCGACGGGAAGTGGATCGAGCGACTGCGCACCGGCGTTCGTGGCAGACGCGAGGACGCACAGGATCAACACGACATTCCGCATGCTGGGATGGTAACGACCCGATGCTGAACGGGCACTGAAAGAGCGGCCGGTGGCGTCCAATTCGATGGTGATGAGCAGCGGGACGGACCGTCCCGCGGCCGGTTCCGGGCGCAGACGACCTGTGCGCGCGTCGGATTGCCGTGGCCGTCGCTGCTCGCGTTCGTGCGCCTCGCCAGCAATCCGCTGGTCGTGCGTCAGCCCGTGACGGTGGACGCCGCATGGCAACAGGCACGCGAGTGGTTAACCAGCCCGGCCGCGTGGGTGCCCGTGCCGACCGAGCGCCACGCGGAGCTGTTCGAGTCGCTCTGCCGTCCCGCGTGGATGACGTCACGGCTGGTGCCCGATGCGCACCTGGCCGCTCTCGCGATCGAACATGGTCTCACGCTGTGTTCCACTGACGGCGACTTTGCGAGGTTTGCGGGGCTGGCGTGGGACAACCCGCTCGCTGCCACGGCCGGGTGACGATCGGTTACGCGAAGGGCACTCGCCGCACGGCGCCAGTGAGGTTGTCGGATCCGATCGACAGGTAGATATCGCGGTCGGTGACCGACACGCTGAAGGTCATGCGGCGATCGAGCCGCGAGACGAGGCCGGTAATCAATCCACGATCGATCACGTAGAGTTCCAGGTCGCCGGCGCGGTGTATCTCGCCGGCGTCGAGCTGCCGCAGCCACTGCGCCGGATCCTTGTGACAGTAGACCGCCACGCGCCGGCTGGCCTTCGACGCCTTGTGCAACCGGGCCGTGTCCGGGGTGCCGATGTCGATCCACGAGGTGATGGCGCCAGTGAGGTCGCGAACGGCGATCGCGGGTTCATCGGGTTCCGACACGCCGCGGGAAAACACGATGCCCTCCGCGTATTCGAGTAGGTAGGCGAGGACGCGGCCGATCAGGTATTCGTCGGACTCGGACGGGTGCTGCGCCACGCGCAGCGCCAGGGATTCGTAGACCTGGCGATCGGAATCGGCAAGCTCGAGGTCGAAGTTGTAGATGGTGGCGGTCAGCGCCATGCACCGCTATTATTCCCCGCATGACGACGTTCGCGCATCGGCTGAGTGGCATCGCGGTGCTGATGGTGTTGTCGGTCGGTCCCGCCGCAGCCCAGGCCCCACCCGATCAGTATTTCGATTCGGGCGGCGTGCAACTCCGATACGTCGAGCAGGGGACCGGCCCGGCCATCGTGCTGATGCACGGTTACACTGGCACGCTCGACCGGCATTTCATCGCCAACGGCGTGTTCGCGAACCTCGCGAATGCGCATCGCGTGATTGCCCTGGAGTTGCGCGGCCACGGCAAGAGCGCCAAGCCGCACGATCCGCGCGCGTACGGCGACGAAATGTCGCGCGACGTGGTGCGGCTGCTCGACCACCTGAAGGTTCAACGCGCCCACGTGCTCGGGTATTCGCTCGGCGCCATGATCGCCGGGCGCCTCGTCACGCTGCACCCTGAACGGCTCATCAGCGTCGCCTATGTTGCCAGCCTGCCGCTGCGCGCCGGCGATGCCTACATGGACACCTTTGCCGAACAGTCCGTGAAGGAACTCGAGAGTGACCTACCGTTCAAGTCGCTGGCAGTGGCGTTGCAGCCAGCCGGAGGGAAGCCGCCGTCAGACGAGGAGATTCGCAAGGCCGTGGCGCCGTTGGTGGCCGCCAACGACGTCAAGGCCTTGGCGTCGCTCTGGCGCGGCTACAAGACGCTCGCAGTGTCGGACCAGCAATTGAAAGCGGTGTCCGTACCGTCGATCGTGATCATCGGCAGCGAAGACATCAGCGCCGCCGGCGTTCCCGAATTGAACAAGAGCCAGCCGCAGATCCGCACGGTGATCGTCCCGGGCGCGCAGCACGGCGGCCCCGAGGGCGTGATGCGTCGTGCCGAATTCACGACGACGCTCCACGAGTTCCTTGCGAAGGCGAAGTAGCTCTGCGCCGTCTGCGGCCCTGGCTCTGATCGACGCCTGCTGCGGCCCTACTTGGCCGTGAAGTCCACGGTGGCCATTGTCTTGTCCCAGGCGATGAACAGCGAGCCGCCATCCGCGCGCACGTCGGAGAAGCCGATCGTCATCTGCTCGATTGCCATCGGCAGCGGCGCCACGCGCATCGGCACGCGCAGCACGTCGAACTTCGGATCGTAGTTGTAGGCGCCGTAGAGCAGGACCTTGTCGTTCGGGTCGTACTTCGGCTGCACGCCCTGCGTGGTCAGCACCAGCGTCCACGCGTTCTCCTTCAGGTCGATGAACACGTTGTAGACGCCGGGCTTCAGCGTCGTGGTGCCGATGGTCAGCGTGGCTTGTGTTGTCAGGCGCGTGGTGTCGTTGGCGCCGGCGCGCCAGAGCGGCGAGTCGGGATTCACCGTCTTGCCGTAGTCGGCGCCGCTGCCGAAGATGTTGGCGCGGCCGCGCAGGATCGGCCGGCCGTAGTCCACGGTGATCCACTGGCCGCCGACGTAGCGGCCCTTTTCGTACTTACCCAGGACCTGGATGGCGGCCTCGCCGCGCGGGCTCGGCGGCAGCTTGACGTCGGGACGCGTTTGCGCCGCGACGAGCGAGGTGGCGGCGAGGAGAACGGTTGTGGCGACGAACGTGCGCAATGTCATAGCTCTACCATCTTACCCCCCCGCGTAAACGGACGGCCGCCCGGGCGTAGTATTGACCGCATGGCAAGAATCAACCTGCGGGTCAACGGCAAGGCGCACACCGTTGACGTCGAGCCGTCCACACCGTTGCTCTATGTGCTCCGCAACGACCTCGATCTCTCGGGGCCCCGCTTCGGCTGTGGCCTCGGCCAGTGCGGCGCGTGCACCGTGCTCATCAAAGGTGACGCGGTACGTTCCTGCATCCGCCCGGTGTCGCAGGTGCAGGGTGCCGAGATCACGACGCTCGAAGGCCTCGCGCAGAATGGGACGCTGCATCCGATCCAGCAGGCCTGGATCGACGAGCAGGTGCCGGCATGCGGCTTCTGCCAGAACGGGCAGATCCTCACCGCCAAGGCGCTGCTCGACAAGACGCCCAATCCTACCGACGCGCAGATCCGCGACGGCATGAAGGGCGCGCTCTGCCGGTGCATGACGTATTACCGCATCAATGCCGCGGTCAAGCTTGCGGCCAGGAGACTCGCATGAAGCGCCGCGAATTTCTCCAGGCGTCCGGTTTCCTGATCGCGTCCGCGAGCGCGATGCCACTCGAGGCATTTTCGATTCAAACCGCCGGACCGTATCCCGATCCGGATTTCCGGCAGCTCGATTCGTGGATCGTGATCCGCTCCGACAACACCGCGACGTTCTTCGTCGGCAAGACCGATCTGGGCCAGGGCACCGGCACGGCGTTCCGGCAGATCATGAGCGACGAGCTCGACATCAATTTCGAGAACACCACTTGCGTGATGGGGCGCACGGACGTGACCGTGGACCAAGGTGGTTCAGGCGGATCGGATGCGCTGCAAGCCGACGGCTATCCCATGCGCCGGGTCGCCGCGGAAGCGCGGCGCGTGCTGCTCGGGATGGCGTCGGCGCATTTCGGCGTTCCCGTCACCGCGCTCGCCGTCAGCGACGGCGTGGTCAGCACGAAGACCGGCGACACCGCCGACCGCAGCATCACCTACGGTCAGCTGATCGGCGGGAAGAAGTTCAACGTCACCCTCACCGGCAAGAACACCGACACCACTACCGGCATTGCGACGCTGAAGTCCGTGCGGGAGATGAAGAACGTCGGCACCTCGCCGCGGCGCTACGACATCCCGCCGAAGGTCGACGGCTCGCTCGAGTGGGCCGTGGACGTGAAGGTGCCCGGCATGGTGCACGCGCGCAACGTCCGCCCGCCGTTTGCCGGCGCCACCCTCGTCAGCATCGACGAGTCGTCCGTGAAGAACATTCCCGGCTTCATCAAGGTCGTGAGCAAGGGCAATTACGTGGCGGTGGTGTGCGAGCGCGAGGAGAACGCGATTCGGGCCGCGCGGCAGTTGAAGGTGCAGTGGAACAAGCCCGCCACGGCGCCGTTCCCAGCCTCGGACGATCTGTTCAACTACATGCGCGCTGCCACGCCGGCGTCCACGGGCAAGCCGGTGATCATCGGCAATCCCGATGCCGCGTTCGCGAGCGCCGCGACCGTGATCGAGGCGGACTACGAGGTGCCGTTCCAGGGCCACACCGCGATCGGGCCGGCGCACGGGATGGCCGATCCGTCGAACGACCAGCTCACCCTCTATTCGAACGACATGAAGTCGTACGGCATGCGCAACAGCGTGGCGCAGTTCCTCGGCATGCCGCGCGACCGCGTGCGCGTGATCTGGATGGAAGGGCCGCAGGCCTACGGCCGCACGGCCGCAGATGATGCGGGATTCGAAGCCGCCTACCTGGCCAGGGAGATCGGCCGTCCGGTGCGCGTGCAGTGGAGCCGGCAGGAAGAAACCGCGTGGGACACCAAGGGGCCCGCCTACGCGGTGAAGATGCGCGGCGGCCTCGACGCGCAGGGCAACCTCGTGGCGCTGCATTACGACGCCTGCGCCGCCGATCACAATCATCTCGGCTACAACGAGCACGACACGGTGCTGATCTCGCAGCTGATGGGCATGCGCCGCGCGAAGGTGTCGGCAGGCCGCGCCTCGACCCCATCGGACATGTACGTGATCCCGAACCGGCTGCAGACGACCCGCGTGGTGCCGCTGCCGATGCCGTTCGAAACGCCGCTTCGCACCGGCAACCTGCGCGACCCCGACGGTCCGCAGGTGACGTTTGCGTCGGAGAGCTTCATCGACGAGCTCGCTGCGGCCGCGAAGGCGGATCCGCTCGAGTTCCGGCTGAAGCTGCTCCAGGCCGGCACGCAGGACGACAGCGGCTTCAAGCGCGCCCGCTCGATCGCCTGCCTCAAGGCGGCGGCGGAGAAGTTCGGCTGGGACCCGCGCCCGTCACCGAACCCGCGCCGTGGCGCCGGCGACATCCTCACCGGCCGCGGCCTCGGCTACGCCTATCGCAGCCAGACCGTGGTGGCGCAGATCTGCGAGGTCGAGGTGCATCGCAGGACGGGGCACATCTGGGTGAAGCGAATGGTGATCGCCCACGACTGCGGCCTGGTGATCAACCCGCAGGCGCTCGTCCGCACCGTCGAGAATGGCGCCTTGCACTCGCTCAGCCGCGCCCTCTACGAGCAGGTGACGTTCGATACCGAGAAGGTGACGAGCGTGGATTGGAACTCGTCGCCGACGCTGACGATGGCGGATGTGCCGGAGCAGATCGACGTGATTCTCGTGAACGGCGATCCGAACCCGAATCGCCCGGACCTGCCGCATTACGGCGCGGGCGAGACGGTGTGCAAGCCGATGCTGGCCGCCGTGGCCAACGCGGTGTTCGACGCCACCGGTAACCGCTTCCGCCGCGTGCCACTACGCGCGACCGAACCGAAGAGAGCGTGACGTATGACTGACGACGAGATCGCGCGAATACGCGACGAGTTGCTGCGTGAGTACCCGGGCGCACATATCAAAGTACCGGATCGCGCGGAGATGGTCGCCGAAATTTCGCCCGGCCGGGCGGTGGCGGTGATCGAGCGCAGCATCCCGCATTTTCACCGGCGGATGACCGAGGTCTACCGGGGCCTGCGAGGGACGTTGCACGTGGCCTGCGGTGGGCAGGGTCACGTGATTGGCCCTGGCGACTCGCTGACGATCGAACCGGGGAACGTTCACTTCGCGCGTGGCGCCGGCGGCGTGGCCTGGATCGAAGTGCTGTCCGACCCGCCGTGGACACCAGAGGACCACCTGCTCCTCTGAGGCCTCTAGAACCGGTGCACGTACGATGCCTTGAGGAAGAGACCGCGGTTCAGCATCAAGTACTTGTTGTTCGGGTCGGCCGCGGTCGGGGGGGGGGGGGGTCCAGCCCCTACGACGGTAGCCTCACCCGGAAAGTCCACGCCCTTCTCGTACAGCGACCCGTACCCGGCGTGAAACACTGTGCCGGGTACCAGCTCGTAGGATGCCAGGAGGTCCGTCAGCACCCGCCGCGACGAACTGTCGTAATTCGCGATCAGGCGCACGAGGAAGTGCTTGTCGAACTGGTACGTCGTCCGGGAGTTGACGATGTCCACGCTGTAGACGCGTTCGCCGGTCGCCTCGCGATCGAAGCGCACGAAGTTGCCTTCGATGCTCTGCGTCAGGTGCGAGTTCGGCTGGATTTCGACGCCGAGGTTCGCGAAGACGGAGCGGCCCTGGAAGTGATCAACCGGGTCGTAGAAGATCGACAGCCCGGAGCCGCGGCCTCCGAACACGTTCAGCCACCGGGTCACCTGCATCCTCGCGAAGACGTTCAGATCGTTGCTGAAGGCGTAGTCCGTGCCCTGCCAGGGCTCGTGGCCGCGGATGTGCGAGATGTTGATGAAGCCCTGCCGGGTCAGGTTGAAGCGGACGCCGGCATTGAGCATCGCCTCGTCGCCGCCCTGGATGTCGTCGTAGCCGATCTTGGTGAAGTAGAACCCCTGCACGCGCTGCAGCCAGAAGGCGGTGCCCGACTTCGGGTAGAAGTTCATCCCGCCGAACGACCAGCCCGCGGTGAAGCCGGTGCGATTGTAGAACGCGGTGTCCATCTGGAAATCGCGATCGTAGTGCTCGATCTGCGTGCCGAAGTTGATGCGGCGCGTTTCGTAGCCGTACATCGCCTGCACGGCGTTGCCGGACGTCCGTGGCGCCGCTGGCTCGTTGGTCTGCGACGCGAGGAACGTGGCGTTGAACATCTGCGAGGACGACAGGCGCATCGAGACGTCGCCGCCGGCCACCAGGTTGTCGCGGCCGTCGTGATAGGTGTGCGTGACGATGCCGCCGAAGTAATCCGAGCGGCGTAGCGCGTAGGTGGCACGCCCAATGGTGTAGACCTTGTTGCGTTCAGCGTGCTCCGGCGTGGGATCGAGGACGTCGGGCTGGTCGTCGGCCGCGTTCAACACGCCAAATGTCGTCTTGCCGATCGTGCCGGTGAGCTTGGTGCCGAAGATCGGATCGATGATGCGGCGGGTGTGCACCGCGGTACGCATGTTGCCGTCGCCGCCGGTGCCGGCGATGTTGAACAGGCCCATGCCCTCCATGAAGAACGGCCGCTTCTCGGAGAAGAACACCGGAAAGCGCTGGTTCACCTGGACCTGGAACGCGTCGCTTTCAACCTGGCTGAAGTCGGGATTGATCGTGCCGTCGAGCGTGATGCCCGAGGTGATGCCGAACTTGCCGCTCGCGCCGAAGTTGTACTTGTCGTCGGAGGGCGCCCAGCGCTCGTTCGTCTCGCGTGCCTGGCTGATGTTGTAGGTCACGCTCGGCAGCAGCTCGACGAGGCGCCGCGGCTTCAGGTTGCTGAAGGTGAGGTGCGACGGCCGATCGAACACCCACTGGCCCGGCAGCATCTCCGGCCACGCATACGACACCCCGGTGCGGCTGATCTTGCGGAAGAACACGAGCCCCATGCGCACTTCATCCGAGCCCGTGAAGCGCAAGGTCTGCAGCGGAATCTGCACCTCCACGACGTAGCCGTCCTTCGTGGTCCGCGCGGCGCTGTACCACAGCATGTCCGCGTCGAACTGCTCGCCGGACGCGGACGTGTTCAGCGCATCCATCTGGCTGCCGCTGGGATTCGTGAACAGGTGGTACGCCGACTGGCCGCTGCCCGCCGAGTCGAGGCTCAACGCGAACCAGTCGTCGTTGAAGGAGCTGTCGCGCCTGGCGACGTTGGTGCGGATCTTGTCGGGCTCGTTGTCAAAGCAATGGAATGCGAAATAGATATTGCGATCGTCGAAGGCGATGCGGACGTCGGTGCGAAATGCATCCGGCATCTTGTCACCGCGATTCGGCTGGTACGACACCCACTCGCCGGTCGGCATCGGTGTAATCTGCGCCCACGTCACATCGTCCAGGACGCCGTCAATCTTCGGCGGCTCCGGCGCCCGCACGACGCGAAACGGTTCCTGCGCGGACGCCGTTCCGGCCATGACAATCATCAGCGTGACGAACGCCAGTGAACGAATCATGCCCAGTTGAAAAGCGTACACGGTTTCGCCGGATGGCCGATTAAACTCAGCCGATGCGTGTTGCTCTGTTCGCGGCCCTGCTTTGGACGATGGCGCCGCCTCAACAGTCTGGCGAGGCCCTGCTCGACGCTGCCCGCGCCGGCGATCGGGCGCGCGTGGTGGCGC
>JALDXK010000125.1:0-12508 GCA_032155105.1 Acidobacteriota bacterium | reverse complement strand
GAGCTGTACTACCCGATTCTCGCGTCGCTCGTCGCCAGCATCGGCGTCTACCTGATCGATCTCGTGCGTCCCTGGCGCACGCTGACGGTCTCGGCCGTGGACCTCGCAATCAACCTGCTGAATGTCTTCATCGTCACGCAAATCCTGCGGGCCGGCCACTACGTCGACGTGTTCGGCGCCGCCGAGATCGGCGCGAGGCTGGTGCAAGTCAGCTACTGGCTCAACACCATCATCCAATGGGTGTTCATCATCGTCGGCGTCGCTTCGATTGTCGAAGTGCTCAATGAGGTCTGGCGCATGATGAAGGCGCGCGGGGCCAGGGCGATGGCGTTGTAGGCGAGAATACGCCATAGCGGCCGATTTGTTGTGATGATGTCGATGGTGCGGCTTCTTCTCTGTCTCGCCCTGATGACGATGGCGGCGTGTGGCCGGGCCGAGACGCCGGCCGTGGCGGTGTCGCGCGAGTACATGGCGATGGGGTCGCTGCTGCGCCTCACGCTGTGGACCAGCGACGAAACGAAGGCGATCGCTGCCGCCGATCGGGTGTCCGCCGAATTCGATCGCCTCGATGCGCTGCTGAGCGTGTGGAAAGACGGCAGCGACGTGCTGCGCATCAATGCCGCAGCCGGCAGGCAGCCGGTGCCGGTACACGAGGACACGCTCGAAGTGCTTGTGCTCGCCCGCGACGCAAGCGTCAAGACCGAGGGCAAGTTCGACATCACCTTCGGCGCGCTCGCCGACGTCTGGAAGTTCGATCACGATCAGGACAACGTCGTGCCCACCCGTGAGGCCATCGCGAGGCGCCTACCGCTCGTGGACTACACGGCCGTCGCCGCCGATCGCCACGCGAAGACGGCGTTCATTTCCCGCCCGGGCATGCGCATCCACCTGGGTGGCATCGGCAAGGGCTACGCGCTGGATCGCGCGGTGCAGATGCTGCGCCGCGACGGCTTTGAGAATTTCCTGATCCAGTCCGGCGGCGACATGTATGTCGCGGGCACCAACAACGGCCAGCCCTGGACACTGGGCATCGCCGATCCGCGCGGCACCCACGAGGCCTTCGCCGCCCTCGCGCTCCGCGACCAGACTTTCAGCACGTCGGGCGACTACGAGCGTTTCTTCATGAAGGACGGCGTGCGCTATCACCACCTGATCGACCCCGATCTCGGCGGGCCGGCGCGCGGCTGCCGCAGCGTCACGATCGTCGCGGCCCGCGGCGTCATCGCCGATGTGCTGTCGACCGGCGTCTTCATCATGGGGCCAACCGAGGGCATGGCGCTCATCGAGCAGCTGCCCGATGTCGAAGGTGTGATCGTGACGGCCGCGAACGAGGTGCTGATCTCGAGCGGCCTGCAGGGGCGGGTGCAGATCGCGGCGCCGCCGACAGACGCTCCGTAGCGGCGCGTCATATACTCCGCAGGTGCAGCCTCTCACACTCGATCTCCTTCAGACCGTCGCGTTCGCCGGCATCATCCTGTTCCTGGGCTACGGTTTACGCCGGGCCGTTCCGATCCTCGGCAAGGTCAACATCCCGGCGCCGGTGTGTGGCGGCCTGCCGCTCGCGGCGCTGCTGGCCGTGCTCTACGTGGCCGGTTACCAGCCGTTGAAGTTCGACACCACGCTGCAGGTGCCGTTCCAAAACACGTTCTTTGCCTCGATCGGGTTCGCCGCCAGCCTGGCGTTGTTGCGCAAGGGAGGACCGCTGGTCCTGACCTTTCTGGTCCTCGCCATCATCGTCGCGGCACTGCAGAACGTGCTCGGCGCCGCGCTCGCCTGGGGCCTTGGCCAGCATCCGCTCATGGGTGTGCTCGCCGGCTCGGTGACGATGACGGGCGGCCCTGCCACCGGGCTCGCCTTCGCGCCGTTGTTCGAGGAGGCCGGTGTACCCGGAGCCGCCACGCTCGCCGTGGCCGCGGCGATCGCCGGCATCGTCTTCGGCGGCGTCCTCGGCGGCCCGGTCGGGACCTACTTGATCGCCAACACGCTGCGCGGCGTCGGTCCTGGCGGGCCCGGCGCCACCACGCTGGCCAACGTCGCCGAGGAGCTGGTGCCCACGCCTCCGACCGAAGCGCCGGCGGGAGAAGACGTCGAGGCCTACGTCCTGGCGAAGCACCTCGTGCTGCTGCTGGTCTCCGTCGGCCTCGGCATCTGGGTGAGCGGGTGGCTGACGCGGCTCGGTCTGACGCTGCCGGCCTATATCGGCGCGATGCTGGTGGCGGCGGCGATGCGCAACCTCGACGATCTCACCGGGGTGTTCAAGTTGTCGATGCGTGTCGTCGACGACATCGGCGCCATCGCCCTGGCGCTGTTCCTGGTGATGGCGCTGATGACGCTGCGCTTGTGGGAGCTCGCCGGCCTTGCCGTCCCCCTGCTGGTCATCCTCGCCGCGCAGGTAGCCCTCGTCGCCGCGGTCGCGACGTGGGTCGTGCCGCGGCTGATGGGACGGGACTACGACGGCGCGGTGATGGCCGGCGGCTTTTCGGGATTCATGCTCGGCACCTCGGCGAACGCGATGGCCAACATGGGCGCGCTGGTGGAACGCTACGGGCCGGCGCCGAAAGCGTACCTAGTGGTCCCGCTCGTCGGCGCCTTCTTCATCGACTTCGCCAACGCGCTGCTGATTACGTTCTTCCTGAATCTCTGGCGCTAGGCCACCGATTAGACACCGATTAGACACAGGCCACCGATTTACACCGATTAGCCGCAGAGTCAATTTCATCTGTGACTAATCAGTGACTAATCGGTGGCTAGGCGGCGGCGGCGTCGGCGGGTGGCGGCCTGAACTCGCCCTCCCACTTCGCGATCACGACCGACGCGAGGCAGTTGCCGATCACATTCGTCATGGTCCGGCCCATGTCCATCAACGCGTCGACGCCGAGGACCAGCGTCACGCCTTCGAGCGGCAGGTTGAAGCTCGCCACCGTGGCCGCCAGGATCACCAGCGCCGCGCGCGGCACACCGGCCACGCCTTTGCTCGTCAGCATCAACGTCAGCATCATCGTGATCTGCTGGCCGAGTGTCAGTTCGATGCCGCCGGCCTGCGCGATGAACACCGAGACCAGCGACAGATACAGCGTGGTGCCGTCGAGATTGAAACTGTAGCCGAGCGGCAATATGAACGAGACGATGCGGCGCGGCACGCCGAACGCCTCGACGCATTCCATCGCTCGCGGCAGCGCGGCCTCGCTCGAGGTGGTCGAAAACGCGATCAGCGCCGGCTCCTTGATCGCCTTGAAAAACGCGACCACCGGGATCCGGAACATCACCATCACCGGGATCAGCACGACGAGGTAGAACGCCGCCAGCGCCACATACAGCGTGAAGATCAGGAAGGCGAGGTTCTGCAGCACCTGCAGGCCGCTCATGGCAATGGTGTAGGCAATCGCGGCGCCGACGCCAATCGGCGCATACAGCATCACGATGTGGGTGACCTTGAACATCGCCTCGGCCAGCGCCTCGCACCACGCGATCATCGGGCGGGCCTTCTCGCCGACCATGCCGAGCCCGATCGCGAAGATGATGCTGAAGACCACGATCTGCAGGAAGTCGCCGGTGGCCATGGCCTGGATGATCGAGGTCGGCACCAGGTGCAGCAGGATCTGGTCCCAGCTCTGCGCCACGGCGGCAATCGGCGGCGGACCTGACGGCGGCGGCAACACCATGCCGTCACCCGGGCGCAGCACGTTGACGGCGATCAGGCCGATGAAGAGCGCCACGGTCGTGACGATCTCGAAGTAGATGATCGCGCGCAGGCCCATGCGGCCCACGTCCTTGAAGTGCCCGGCGCCCGCGATGCCCGCCACCAGCGTGCCGAACAGCAGTGGTGCAATCAGCATCTGGATCATGCGGATGAAGATCTGGCTGAAGGGCCTGATGATGCCGGCCCAGTACGCCGAGGTGGCGTCGTCGAACGTGCTGATCACGTAGCCGACGATCAGCCCCAGGAACAGCCCCAGCATGATCTGCGCGGTCGGGGACATCCGCGGCTTCGAGACCGTGTGTGTCATTCGGGAGAAATTCTACACGGACTTCAGCGGCAGGTAGGCAACCTTTCGGTTGTTGTAGTCGATGATCCGCCAGTGCGGGCACTTCGCGGTGTCTTCATAGAGGCGCTCGCAGTCGTCGCAGCGGACACATTCGGTGACGAGGATCTTCGGCCCCTCGATCGCGCCCCACTCGCACGCCTTCTGGCAGAGTCGACAGGTATTGCATTCCGACCAGCGCTTGATGCGGAACACCGTGAGATACGACATCAGCCCGAGCGTCGCTCCGACCGGGCAGAGGAACCGGCAATACAGGTTGCGCACGAACACCGTCGCCACCAGCAGCACGGCGAGCAGCGTCCACGTTGTCGCGGTGCCGAACAGGCCGAACATCCAGAACGGCTCCACGTACTGGTAGATCTGCACGTCGTGGGTGACGATGTAATAGGCCATCACGCTGAACAGCAGGCCGAACTTGATCCACGCGGCCCGCTTCTCGATCGCGCGCGGCACGTCGAACCGCCAGCGCCGCGGCAGCACCGCGTCGAGCGTTTGCGTGAGCGCGCCGTAGGCGCAAATGCGGCCGCAATACAGCCGCCCCCACAGGACCGTCGACACCACCGTAAAGCCGAAGAACAGGTACCACGCCAGGTTGTATTTCACCACTGGCCAGTTCCAGTCGACGATGCTGAAGATGTTGGTGATCGAGATCAGGTAGCTCTTCGCGAAGCCCATGTAGCCGATCGCGGCGGCGAAGGTCACGAACTTCAGCGACACGCTCTTGCGCGTGAAGCTGTAGAACGCCAGCGCGAGGAACGCCGTCAGCAGCGCGAGGTCGAGATACTGCGGACGCAGGATGTCGGCCCACGTTTCGACGGGGGCCTCCTCGAAGCCCCACGGATCAGTGGCGGGCTGGAAGCTGAAGGCGAACAGCCCGTCGCGCCGTAGCCGCAACCTGGCGAAGGCGGACGTCATCACTACTTGATCTGATCCGGCGAGAGGAACGCTTTCGCCACCGTGCGCGACGCGTCGCGCAGCGCGCGCGCCGCGCCGTTCATCGTGATCGAGGCGCGCGAGACGGCCTGGATGTCCTGGCCCACCACGAAGCGATCGCGCACGCTCTTCCCCTTCAGCCGCGCCACGAACTCCGGCAGATCGATCGAGAAGTAGCCGTACGGCTCGGAGTTGTAGTCGACCACGACGCCCTGCAGGATGCCGTGCGTGTCCATCCCGACCAGCATGTGAATCGGGCCGTGATAGGCGCGCTCCTGCGGCACGAGGTCGGTGGTCCAGAAGATGTAGCCAATCGGCGGCGCCGCCGGATTCGTTTTCGGATCGACGCCGTAGACTTTCCAGTGCAGCGGCGTGCCACTGAACGACGAAAAGCCGGCGGCATTCGGAAACAGCGTCTTGAAGTGCGACTCCGGACGCGGATTCGTGAAGATCCGCTTGGCTTGCGCCGACAGCGTGGCGAAGCCGGCACAGAGCCACAATGCCAGGAGTGCGAAGGATGCGTAACGTGCCAAAGGACTGACAGATTACACCGGGTCCCGGAGCGATGTATTCTCATGTCATGCAAAGAACCATCACCCGACGCCTGATGCTTGCTCTCCTGGCCGCACCGGCCGTCCTGACGCGAAGCGTCAATGCCGACGAGCTCACCCTCAAGGGCGCGCTGGTGTGCGCGAAGTGCTACTTGAACAAGCCAGACGCCAAAGAGTGCCAGGACGTGTTGCTGGTCAAGGACGCCGGCAAGACCACCGAGTACTACATCACGAAAAACAAGGTGTCGCAGGAATCTGGAGAGGCCTGCACACAGGCGATCCCGGCCACCGTCGTCGGCGAGGTCTCTGAAAAAGACGGCAAGACGTGGCTCACCGCCTCGAAGATCACGAAGGGCTAATTACTCCCGTTCGAGACGCACGCTGAGGCAGGTGACGTGCAGGAAGATCATCATCAGCCAGCCCGCCGTGGGCATGCCGTTGGTGCAGCGCAGCCGCACGTGCTCGCCCGGGATGGCGTCGATCTCGATCGTGTGTGAGAACAGCGTGTTGAACGCCCGGACGCGATGCCGGCCGGGCGCGATCTCGCGCGACACGACCGCGCCGTACTTCACCTTCCCCCACGGCTCGTCGTCCACGAACAGGTACACTTGCCGGTCCTGAAAATCCGACATGCCGTTGCGCACGACGCTGAGCTGCGCGTTGTTGATCCTGGCGGCTTCGCGGCGGCCGCCCTCCGACGGGCCGTTGAAGGCCCGCTCCAGCTCGTCGATGTCGAGCGCCTCTTTGAGGACGTCGATGACAACGGGAGACATCGCGCACAGAATAGCGCGCTGCGCCGGGGAGGGGTGAAACAAACGCCTCACCACGGCCGTAGTCTGGAACGTGAATATCCGCACTCTACCGCCGCTCGCACTCGCACTGGTCCTCCTCGTGCTTCCGAACGTGATCCCGGGCTCCAACCGCATCGCCAGCACAGCCGCCCTGGGCTCCATAGCCTTGGCGAAGGAGGCAGCGCCTCCAATGCCGCGCGCGACACTCACGCCGGCGTCGGCGATCACGCTTCCCGGCACTGTCGATTCGAACAGTCCCGCGCTGTGGGATCTCGAAGACGGCCAGCGCAAGTTGTTCGTGTTCACGTCGTCTGATGGCGAGCCGCGCCTCGCCTCGGGCACCGCGATCGAGCGGCTCGGCGGTCCGAATAACGTGTCGCTCCTCCCTCATCCCGGTCACGGCGTGTGGATGGAAGCGATGGTCTCGGACGACGTGGAGACGTGGTACGGCTTCTATCACAATGAATGGCCCGCCTTTCGCTGCGGGCGCGAGGACCGCATGGTGTCGCGCATCGGCGCCGCGCGATCGGTAGATCGCGGCCGGAGCTGGCAGGATCTCGGCGCGGTGATCCAGGCGACGCAGAGCAGCACCGCGTGCGAGTCGGAGAACCGCTACATCATCGGCGGCGTCGGCGACCTGAGCGTGATGCTCGATCACGACAAGCACTATCTCTATTTCTTCTACAGCCAGTATCAACGCCAGCCGGCGGCGCAGGGCGTAGCGGTGGCGAGGATGCAGTGGGCGGATCGCGATCGTCCCGCCGGCCGCCTCGAGTTGTGGCGCGACGGGATCTGGGAGCCGGATGCGGGCCGCCGCGAGCTGCTCCAAACCATTCCGGGCTCGATGCGCCGGCGGCTCGAGTGGACCTACCCCGCCGCAACGCCGCTCGTGGCGCCGACCCACGCGTGGCACGACACCGACGATCGCGTCGACGCGTTCTGGGGCCCATCGGTGCACTGGAACACGGAGATCGAACACTACGTGATGCTGCTCAATCGATCGAAGGACGAGAACTACGCGCAGGAGGGGATTTACGTGTCGTACGCGCCGCGGCTCGATGATCCATCGCTGTGGACTCCGCCGGTGAAGATCCTCAATGGCGGCAAGTGGTACCCGCAGGTCGTCGGTTCGTCCCCCGGAACCGGGACCGACAAACTGGCCGGCTCCCAGGCGCGATTTTTCATGAGCGGGCGCTCGGACTGGGTGATTAACTTTACGAAATGATCCTTGCCGGGAAGGCACTCCTTGTCGGGGCGGCACTACTTACCGGGGCGGAAATACTTGCCGGGGCGGCACTGCTTGCCGGTGGTGCTCAGGCCCTCAGTTCCAGACCATCACCTACACGGGTAGAGATAGCCCCAGGTATTCACCTGTTCCGTACTGCGCCGTACGGTGAGGTGGGGCTCGACGGCAATTCCATCGTCATCATTTCAGACGAGGGCGTGCTGGTGTTCGACACCAACGGCACGCCGTCCGCGGCCGAGGCGGTGCTGGCCGAGATCCGCAAGCTCACCACGCAGCCGGTTCGCTACATCGTCAACTCGCACTGGCATTGGGATCACTGGTACGGCACCGAGGTCTACACGCGGGCGTTTCCGGGCGTGCAGGTGATCGCGCACGAGCGGACGCGGACGATGATGGCGGGGCCGGCGATCGAGTTCAACAAGGCGGGCCTCGATGCGCAGTTGCCCGGATACATCCGGCAGCTCGAAGGGCTGATCGCCAAAGGTGAGGCCGCGACGCCGCCCTCGGAGCGATTGCCCCAGCTGCGGCAGCAACTCGCCGACGCGCGGTTCTTTCTCGAGCAGAAGAAACGGGTGGCGCACACGCTGCCCACCGTCACCTACTCGACGTCGACGACCGTGTACCTCAGCGGCCGCGAGATCCAGATCCGGCATCACGATCGCGCCGTCACGCCGGGCGATACGTTCCTCTACCTGCCGAAGGAAAAGATCGTCGTGACCGGGGATCTGCTCGTGAACCCGGTGTCCTACGCGCTGAGCTCGTATCCGGCCGGCTGGGTGAAGACGCTCGAATACATCGACGCCCTCGATGCCGCGATCATCGTCCCCGGCCACGGCGAGCCGCTGCTCAACGAGACACTGCTGCACGCGACGCTCGCGGTGTTCCGCGAGCTGATCACGCGCGGCGCCGCGGCGAAGGCCCGCGGCCTCGACCCCGACACCGCGCGCGCGGAGATCATGTCGCAGATCAAAGCGCTGATGGTGCAGATCACCGGCGATCAGCCGGCCGTGAATCGCGCCTTCGAAGTACAGCTCGTCGACTGGTTCCTGCACCGCGTCTATGACGAGCTGGACGGCGCGCTGACGGATGCAATCGCGCCGGTCCCAGTGAAGTGATCGCATCAGAACAGGAACTTGAAGCCAAATTGCATCTGGCGCGGCGTGCTGACGGTGCTTCGGATGGTTCCGAAATCAGGATCGCCGAGGATGGCATTGGGTAGTCCGTATGAAGGGTGATTCGTGGCGTTGAAAACTTCCCACCGAACCTGCAGCCGTCGTGTGGCGCCGATGCGAAAGTCTCTCAGCACACCAACATCAAGGTTGAAGTAACCCGGACCGGCAAGGGAGTTCCGTCCCAAGTTGCCGAAACGATACGTCCCATCAGGATTCTGCGGCACAGCAAACGCGGCTGGATTGAGCCACCCGTCTGGGCCCGGGTTGGAAACGCGCGGATCGCCAACGAGATCCGGTCGCCAGTTGCTCGCCGTGACGCCCAGACGTCCTCTCGGGTTCGGAATGCTGACGTCGAAGTGGGCTCCTGACTGCAGGGAAACGATGCCCGTCAATTGCCAACCTCCGAGCACCGCGCTCAGGAGCCCACTTTCTTGCAGCCACCGGCGGCCCGCGCCAAACGGCGACTCGATGATGTAGGAACCGGCAAGCCGATGGCGCCGGTCAAAACCAGAGTTGCCTTTGTCGAGGCGAAGGTTGTGCCTATCTTGAATGACGGGTCCTTCACCTCCGAACTGTTCGGTCACGTCATCGATCGAATGGCTCCACGTGTATGCCAGCGAGAACTGCACACCGTGAGAGAGCCGTTTTTCGAGCGTGGTGTCGAGACCGTGATAGTTCGCAAGGCCGGTGGTTTCGCGATAGGTGATCGCGCCCATCTGGGGAATTGGCCGCCGCTGCCGCTCGGTTCGGGGATCGCCAGGGTCGGCGCCATTGATGTCGTACCACCGGGGCAGGTGATAAGACGATGAGCCGACGTAGGCGACCGTGGCAACCATGGAGCTGCCAAGCTGCCGTTGGACGCTCGTGTTCCATTGATAGATCGTGGGTAGCCTGAAGTCGTCAGCCCAAACGTTCCAGTTCAGATTGCCCGGCATCTCCGTCGTGCTGCCCAGCAGACCTGCATCAACGCCGTCCGCGAGCTGTCCCGCTGACCGGGTGGCCGTCGAGAGGACTGTCACGTCGCGATAGTGCGGCCAGTTGTTGGTCAGTCGAAGGTTCGCAGCCTGCGCTTTTGGCGTTCCGTAGAACACGCCGCCTGCCGCCTGGACTGTCCAGAGCGATGCGGGTTGGAATGCAAACCCAACCCGGGGCGCCCAATTGTTCGTGTCGGTCTGAACCAGCGCTCGATCTGACCACGAACCACCGCGCTCCCCTGCTCGCACGACCTGCACGCTCGGGAAGTTCGAAATGTCGAGCGTCGTCATGCGATCCGCGGTGTCGAACATGGGGCTCGCCAGTTCATAGCGCAGCCCAAGATTGATGGTCATCTTCGACGTGACGCGCCAGTCGTCTTGAACGTAGAACATGTAGTCGCGTTCGCGGAGGGCGCCCCGTTGCAACGTGCTAAAGGCACGAGAATTGGTCATGCCCAGGAGAAAGTCGCCAAGGCTGGAGCCGGTGAACGCGCCGTTGAAATTGAAGACGCCGCGCGTCTGTGGCGCGCCAACGATGTCCGATTGGATCCACCGGATGTCGGCACCCAGCTTGATGGCATGGCGGCCGGTCATGATGGAGAGGTTGTCCAGGAGTTGGAAGGTTCGGGCCACCTTGAAATTCGGGTTGAACGGCGACTCGCCAAGCGAGGCGTAGCCGAGTTCACCGCCGCCGAATGTGAGGCGAGCCAGACCGGCCACTGGGTCGGGAGACGTGATCCGCAAACCAAAGCGATCGTTCGGAAACTCGCCCACCAGGGGACGCTTGTCGGTTGTCAGGCTGTTGAACCCGAATCGCGCTTCATTGACCAGGGTCGATCCGAAAACATGTGTTTCGGAGAGGGCGAGATTGAGCCCGTTATTCTCATCGCGGGACATGTCGTTGTCGACGGCCCCGACAGCAGGCGGCGGAAGAGGGCCATGCCGTTCGCGATGGAAGTCCATTCGGCTCAGGCGAACGAACATCCTATCTGCGGCGGACAAACTGTGGTCGGCTCGCACGTCGTACTGGTAGCGATCGCGCGCGTGATTCGGGGCCGAACTGTAGTTGGCGCGTGTCGTGCCCGCGAAATTCGGGCTCGGCCACAGGCCGACGAGTTGCGCCGCCACCGAATCCCAGCGATCTCGGGGGATCGCATTTCCGGGGAACGGCTGGCCGGTGGCCGGATCTCGAATCACGACACCACGCGGGTCAAAGATACCCTGCCGTTCCAGCAGCGTGGGAACGGTCACGAGACTGCTTTCCGTGGTGTGGATCCTCGTCGCCTCGACACTCAGAAAATAGAAGGTCCGGTTCTTGAGAATCGGCCCGCCAACCGTGGCGCCGTACTGGTTGTGGCGAAGCGCGTCGGGATCTGCCTTTCCGTCGCCCGTTCGGTCGTGGTAATCGAATGCGTTACGGGCGTCGAAGCTGTCATTACGCAGAAATGCCGAAGCCGTGCCGCGCACGTGGTTCGAGCCCGACTTGAGGCTAACGTTCATCACCGCGCCGGCGCTCCGCCCGAACTCGGCCGAGTAGTTGGCGGTCTGGATTTGAAATTCCTGCACGGCGTCCAGGTTCGGGATCACGACTTGCGCCTTGCCGTCCTGGAGGCCGAAGACCTGCGAGTTGTTGTCTACACCATCCAGGATGAAATTGTTTTGCGTCGCCCACTGGCCGTGTGAATTGAAGCCGCCGGCCCGGTCCAGGTGACTAAAGGCCGGCAACACCCCTGCCACCAGAACCGCCAGTTGTTGAAAGTTACGACCGTTGAGCGGCAGGTCGCGAATTTGCGCTTCGCGGATGACGTGCGAGAGGGACGAACTCTCCGTTTCCAGCAACGGAGTGCTGACCACAACCAAGACCTCCTCGTTCAGGGAGCCCAGCTCGAGTTGGAAATCGACGCGGACACGGCTGTGCGCGTGCACGTCGACGATGCCGCTCACATGGCGTTTGAATCCCGGCATCTCGGCAGCGATTCGGTAGCGGCCAATCAGAAGGGGCGCAACGGTGTACTCCCCTTCTGATGTCGTGACGGTCTGCGTGGACACTCCCGTGTCGATCGCGGAGGCAGTAACCGCGGCACCGGGCACGACAGCGCCGGTCGCGTCGGTCACGCGGCCGGCGATCGTGCCTTGGTCTTGCTGGGCAATCGCATCGTAGGGCGACAGAAGAATTGCCGGCAGAACCAGTACGCGGCAGAGCCTTGACATATTGCTCACCCAGGCTGCTCGGAGACGGCGACTGCACTCTAGCACTTCCTGTCATTGCGCTTCATAGGTTCGCCGTTGCATGCCTCAATATTCAAGGCGACGGATGGCGAACGACGCGTCCGAAATGTCGATGACCTTGGCGCCGCCAGAACTGCGGGCACTGACGCGAATCCGTGCGTTCGAGCTGATGCTGGAGGGTATCCATTTGCAACTCCGGAGCGCGCCATTGAGATTCGTGCAGCCGGTAATGTTGGTGAAAGTGCTGCCACCGTCTCGAGAGAACGCAACGTCGAACGACAACGGATTCGGCACCGCATTTCCGGCGGCAGTCCAGTGAATGGTGAACGAAACGCCTTTCAGCAGCCGCTCACCGCCGTTAGGTGACTGCACGGCGACGCTTAGCGTTGACGCGAGAGGATTGATGACGAAGGTGCCGCTGGCGGCGCCATCGTAGTTCGAATCGTTGACCGTCGCGGTTACGGCGTAACTACCTGCGTTGGTGTGAGGGGCATTCGTCCAGACGATAGCCAGTCCTGGCGGGTTGGTGATCGCCACAGGAGTCAATGAGTGGCCCGCGTATGTCTGAG
>JALDXK010000124.1:0-12552 GCA_032155105.1 Acidobacteriota bacterium | reverse complement strand
GCGCTACAACCTCAACCGCGGTTCTACGGTTACAGGGTGACAGGGTTACAAAGTTCTCTTCGGTTCTGAGAACCGTATAACCCTGTAACCCTGTAACCTTTGTAACCGTAGTGAGCGGTTAGAAAGCGAGCCGCGTACCGAAGACGGCCTGTCGTGGGAATCCGCTGCCGCCGCGCAGCTCGCGAAGCTCGAGGAACGTCGCGGTGAGCCGGCGGTCGCCAGACGGATTGTCCCAGTTCGTGCGGTTGGCGATGTTGAAGATGTCGAGGAACAGCTCGAGCGAGCGCGCGCCGCCGAGTTGCTTCCGCCATCCGGCGCGCACGTCCAACTGGATGTAGTCGGGTCCGACCGCGCCGTTGCGGCCGCCCTGGCTCTCGACATCCCGCATCGCGTTGGTCGCCACGCCACTGTAAGTGCCAGCAGGCAGCGGATCGACGAGTTCGCCGTTGCGATTGGCGTCGATGTTGCTGTCGAAGATCGTGAACGGGGCGCCGCTCATGTAGCGGAAGGTTGACGAGAGCGTGATGCCGCCCTTCATCTCGGTGCGCCCGTTGACCGACAGGATGTGACGGCGGTCGACGGTGCTCGGTCCCCACAGATCGTCGAGATTGAGATCGTCGAGATACTGATAGGTGTTGCGATCGGCCTGGTTGAACGCGGTCCCTTCGGACTTCGACAACGAGTACGACACGCGTCCGGACCAGTTCTGGCTGTAGCGCTTCTCGAGCGACAGGTTGAGCGCGCGGTACTCGGCCTCACCGGTGTTCTCCATCACCCATACCTGCTGGAGATAGGGTTCGCCCAGGACGTTGAACACGTCCTGGCGCGTGATGGCGCCGGTGCGAGTCGTGTTGACGCGCTCCATCGGATTGAGATTGCGCGACAGGAACATGTCCTCGTTGCGCATGTAGACGAAGTCGGCCTGCACCGCAAGGGTGGCGCCCAGCTGCCGCCCGTAGCCGACGGTCGCCTGGTGCGCGTACGGCTGCCGCCGGTCGGGGGAGTCGAAGATCACCACGCCGGTGTTCCGAATCAGCTGCCCTGGCGGATACAACTGATCGAGAATCTGGCGGTTGATCACAGGTCCGTTCACCAGCAACGGGTGCGTCGGGAAACGCCCCGCAGCCGGTCCGGGATCGGCGTTGTCGTTCGGGAACTGCACCACGGATGAATTGGTGAACTTGCCGAACTCGAGCGTGTCGTCAATGGCGCCGAGAATGGTTCGGTTATAGAACATGCCATAGCCGCCGCGCAGCACCGAGCGTCCCTGCTCGTCGAGCGCGTGCGTGATGCCAATACGCGGCGAGAAGTTGTTCGCGTCAACCGGTGCCTCCTGGCCGGCGCCGAACAGCGGGTTGTTGGCGACGTCGATCGGAATCTTCTCGAGGTCGTAGCGGATCCCGATGCTGAGCGTGGTGCGATCGCCCATCTTCCATTTGTCCTGCGCGTACGCCTCGAAGGTGTGCGTCTTGAGCCGCTCCTCGAATTCGCCCATGCGAATCGTCAGCCGCTCAGGATAGGTGCGCGGGTTGGCCGGATCGAACGACAGGTCGGTGTTGAACCGGAAGGTGCCGTTCTCGTTGATCTGCGACACACGCTGGAGCTCGGTGTAGTTGTAGCGAACGCCGAACTTCAACTCGTGGTCGCCACGCTTGCCGGGCACGAACCAGGCGAGGTCGTCCTCGATCTGCCAGTTCGAGTCCCACGGGCCCTGCGCCTCGGTGCTCGCCTGGGCGAGGAAGCTCAATTGATCCAGCTGGGGCGCGCAATCGCGCAAGCGGCCCTCGCGCTCATCGCCCAGTGCTCGCGTGCACGCGTTGCCGTGCCACCAATGCTCCCACGTGCGCGCCAGCCGGAACGTGTTGACGCGCGACGCCCCGAGCACGCTCGTGAGCGTGCCGACCGCAGTCTCGTCGATGTCGGTTTCGTCCTGGAACGCCTCGGGCAGCGACCGCGCGTTCGGCACCACCGGAAACTGCGGCGCCGTTTCCCTCAGGTAGCGCACCGCCCACGTGTGCGCTTGAGTGAGCTGATGATCGAAGCGGACCATGTTGTTCCAGCCCGACCGCTCCTCGACGATGGAATAGTCGAACTCCGGGCGAGTCTGGAATGTTCGCGTGCGGGTCGGGTTGTCGACCTGGCGCTCGAGGCTATAGAAGAAGTGCGCCTTGTTTCGCACCACCGGCCCGCCCAGCACGAAACCCCAGTCCCGCTTCGTCGTCGAGGGCTTTGCAAGGTCCTGCTGCTTGACCAGGAAATCCTCGGCGGTGAGCGCGTTGCTCGCCGCGCTGAGGAACACCACGCCCTTGAACTGGTTGGTGCCGGCCTTGGTGACGGCATTGACGATGACGCCGCTGGCGCGGCCGTACTCCGCGTCATACATGCTCGTCATCACCTGGAATTCCTGGATGGCTTCGAGCGGCGTTCGCACTTGCGCGCCGGACGTGGCTCCGAGGGCATCGTCCATGTTGTAGCCGCCGTCCACCGACACGTTGTTGCCCTGGGCGGACTGCCCCGAGGCGATGACCGTGTCGTTGCCCATCTGGATCGACGGTGAGAACTGCACGCCAGGGAGCAGCGCCACCGCGGCGAAGTAGTTGCGGTTCATCGCCGGCAGCTCCGAGAGTTCGGCGGTGCCGACGTTTCCGCCCACACGAGCACTGGTGACATCGACGAGCGGCGCCACCCCGGAGACGGTGATCGACTCCTCGAGGCCGCCTACGGCCAGAGCCAGGTTGAGGGTCATGGTCGTCCCGACCTGCAGCAGCAGCCCGGAGCGATCCACGCTCCGGAACCCCGCGAGCTTGGCCACCACGCGGTAAGTCCCCGGCACGAGCTGCGACGCCGAGTACGCGCCTTCGGCACTCGTGACGACATCTCGACTTATGCCGGTAGCTTCGTTGGTAATGGTGAGGGAGACGCCGGGCAGCAGAGCACCTTGCTCGTCCGTCACTCGTCCGCTGATCTGTGCCGTGCCTTGCTGTGCGCCAGCAGGGACGGCTGCGAACGACATGAGTAGGGCTGCCGACAACACGAGGAATCGATGCATGGGATCCTCCTGCCGTAACAGACACTCGACGACGACGAATTAGCCGATGCATCCTACACCCGGCGGCGGTTTCACGCCGGGCAATCTTCTAGCTCAGCAGCGTCGGGCGACGCCGTCCGTCAACTCCGTGCAGGCCGGTGGGCGCCTGCAGGTTGCTGAAAAACGTGTCTCTAAGGCTTCAGGTCAGGAAGTGTCGCGTTGAGGCGGCCGCAGTCGGACATTTGCTGACCGTAAAACGGGTTCTGAATGATCTCGCCGCGCTGCAGCCAATACTGCTGCGCCATCGGGCAGAACGCCACCTTGACGTCGTGGCCGATGCCGGCGCCGGTGTCTTTCGCGTGGATCATGATGGCATCACCCAGGATGGCAAACGCCGCTCTGGCAGCCTTGAGATCGGCGGCCGCGCGCAGCTGGCCGGCCGCCGTCTGCATGGAGGCACCGCCCTTGCCGAGCTTCGCCGCTTCAGAGGCTATCGTGCGCGCCGCGGTGGCAACCTCGGTCAGGCTGTCGCCGTTCAACGCCCGCTGAATCCGTAGGTAGGGATCGACAATCGACGTCAGGCTGGCGGCGGCTGCGTGTGGTGCCGTCGCAGCGCTCGTCGGCAGCTTCGCGCCACGCACCGCGCGGGTTTCCCGATCGATGTAGTCGATCAACAGGTTCGCGTCGCCCCCGTTCAGCCCGAGGTTCGGCATGACCACGTGCTTGTATTTCGCGCGCAGCGCGAGGGCGATCGGATCGCCAGCGGCCCGCACGCGATCGGGTGTCAGGATGAAACGCGTCAGCCAGTCGCGGTCGCGAGCGGTGGTCACCCCGAGCAGGTCCGGACCCAGTTGGGTGCCGCGGCCGATCGTGTGACAGGCCGCGCAGTGGTTCGTGAACATGTACTGGCCGTGGTCGATCGCCATCCGCCGTGCCGGCACCTCCGCGTAGGATTTCAATGTGTCGGTCTGGGTGCCCTGCCAGCTGTTCAACCAGTCGCCAATCGTCCTGGCCAGAAAGCCTGGATTGTCGACGGCGGAGTTGCGCATCCACTGCCCGGTCACTTCGTTACCGACCAGCAAGTACGGCATGTGGCCGTCCACCGTCTGCGCGTCGGCCTTCGAATACAGCCCGAGTTTCTTGGCGATCGAATCGATGTCGGCCTTGTTGCCGGTCAGGAACAGCCAGCCCGGCCCGGCGTTGAACTGCTCCGCATACGCCTTGAGCACGGACGGTGTGTCGTGCTCGGGGTCGATGGAGATCGAGTAGAAGAACACGTCGCGTCCCATGCGATCGCCCAGTTTTTTCTGCACCTGGGCCATGCGCGCGGTTTCGAGCGGGCACGCATACTGACACGACGTGTAGATCAGGTTGATAGCGACGATCTTTCCCTTCAGGAGATCGTCGTAGAACCGCACGCGGTCGCCATGCTGCGTGGTCAACGTGACGTTGGTAAAAAAGTCGGCGCCCCTGGGCGAGGCCGTAGAAGCGCCGACCGTGCCGGACGCGGCGATCAGTACCGCGGCGGCGAGCCATAGAGCGGCGGCCGGTGCCGCCGCTCTCCACGTGTTCCATCGCATCATCATGTCGTTCTCCGCGATCCCGGCAACTGCGAACGCCTCCGGCTAGTCGTCTGCCGTCGGCAGCGTCTCTGACGGCGCCTGGAACCTCACGCCTTGCGGCGTGGGCACCGGCGTCGGCAGCGGCGTCAATTGCGGTTCGCCGGACTCGTTGATGTCCCAGCGCAACAGCATCGCGCTGTCTTCGTGCGTCGTGTTGTGGCAATGCTCCATGAACATGCCACCCCAGTCGCGGAACTGCATCGTGATGGTCACGCTGCCGCCTGGACGCAGGCGATAGGTGTCCTTCCGGCCGCGTTCCCACGCCGGCACGTTGTTCGCGCTCCCGTCGCGCGCGAGGATCTGACCCTCCTCGAAGTGGATGTGGATGGGATGATCCCAGCCGCCGCCATCGTTGACGAGGTGCCAGACTTCGCGCGTCCCCAGTCGCGGCGCGGCCGACACGCGGCCGAAATCCGCCGCCAGCATGGGTCCGCCATCGCTGCGGATGCCCCAATCGCCGGACGCGCTCGTGTCCGGATCGAACGTCGTCTGCCGCGCGTCGCGGCCGAACACGAAGTTACGCACGCGGGCGACGGGAATCTCGGAGAGATCCGGATTGGGGATCAGCGTCTCGGGCACGCGACTCATGTCGGGCTTGAGCGGGTCGCGCACGACGCGGAACTCGAGGAACCGTCCCACGCACGGATCGAGTGAGGCCCCCGCCAGCGCCGCGGCCAGGGAGAGCGTCCGCTCCGGCTTCTTGCCGTTGAACTCGCCATCCTCCGAATCCCAGTGGTCCAGGAGGTTGACGAGGTGAAGCTTCTCGCCGATCGCGTAGTTCGAGAAGTCGATGACGATGTCGAATCGCTCGGCGATGCCCAGCTCGTCGAGCGTCATCTGTGTCACCGGACGCGGCATGAGGTTGCCGTCGCTGGCGATCTGAATGATCGGCTGCGCGGCCCCGGAGGCGTTCGCAAGCGCGATCTTGAAGAACCGCGCCACGCTGCCGTTCAGGATGCGGAAGCGGTACTTCCGCCGTTCGACCTCGAAGTACGGGTTGTAGGCGAGATTCGTCGTCAACACGTCGCCGACAAAGCCGTCGAAGTTGAAGATATCGAACGACAGTTGTCCGTCCCGATCGAAGGCCTTGTCGGCCAGCATCAGGTTCACGTCGTACTCGAGATTGCCCCAGTCCTTCGTTGTCCCGCTCGGCAGCCGGAGGTTCACGCCGTCTTCGATCTCCTCGTTGCCGCGATCGAGACCGCTATACAGGTTGAACATCGCCGCGTTGCCCTTGTAGACGTTCTGCGACGTGAAGCCGAACATGTGATCGTGGAACCAGTGCGTGCTCATCGTCTCGTGCCAGTCGCCCGGGATCTTGATGAGCCCGCCGCTGCCGTCAGGCGTGCTGGCCATGCGCTCGCTCGCCGCCGTGTTCATGCTGAAGTGCCCGGCCAGCACGATCGGCCAGTGATAGTCATAGAACTGGTTCGGAAAGAAGAACGCGCCGGTAAAGCCGTCGTTCTCCGCGCCGTGATGGCCGTTGTGCTCGTGGGTCGTGATGGTGTGGCGCCCGAAACCGCCGTTGTCTCGCACGTCGACCGGCAAGCGGTTGTGGTGCCGGAACAGGATCGGATGGCCGTAGCGGCCCTGTATGAGCTTCGGCGGGATCGTGCCGTCGAACGTCCACACCGAGCTGGGGTTCTGGATCGGCATGCGCGGGTGGAACCGCAGCGGCATGCCGTGCGCCGGATCGATACCCGAGTTCAGCGGCGATGCGACCTGCGGGTTGTAGCGATAGTTGGTCGTCGCCGGCGCCTGCGTGGCCTCGACGCACACCGACGGCGTGAACTCATTGAAGCGCTGGTGCGCCCACACCGCACCCGGCGGCCGGCCCTCGCATGGTCCCCATCCGCCGCCCAGCATCGGGCTGACAGGAATCAGGTTCTCGTTGGCGCTCGCCTGGCATAGCGGGCTCAGGCAGTCGGGCGTGTGCGGTGCCAGGACGTCGAACCTCGGCATCGCCTGCGTGAACGGCTGCACGCCGAACAGCGGGCTCCGCGGCACGCCGGTCTGTTGCGCGAACGCGCTCCGGACGAAGGGGTTGAGGCCCCCGATTGGCGCCAGCAATCCGGCGCCCGTGAACAGGCCCATCCGCAGGAGGTCGCGACGCGACACGCGTCCCCACGACCGCTCCCGGACAATTTCCGCGCGGTTCTGTCGCGCGCGTTCGGCGTCGCGAATGCGCGCCTTCGATGCGTTCCAAGGTAAGTAGATGCGGCTCATCGGCGTCTTCTCCTCAGGTGAGTGCTACGGCACCACGGGCGTCGTCATGTCCGCGGTAATCTCCGCCGCCGACAGCGCGCGATTGTAAATTCGGACTTCGTCGATGAGCCCTTTGAAGAACTCACCCGACACGTTGTTGCCGCCGATGCGAAGCGCCTGGTTGCCGACCGCGATGTTGCCGGTCTGCGCCCGCGTCGCAACGAGCACGCCATTGATGTAGAAGCGCATGTTCGCGCCGTCGTAGGTGGTCGCGATGTGCGTCCACTCGTTCAGCGGCAGCGGCGTATGGGACGCTTCGCGAACGCCCTGATCCGTCGTGCTCGCCGCCGGCGCCGGACGGAGGTAGCCCGCCGGTCCCTTGAAGGCGCCCGCCTGCGGCGCGCCGTCGTGCGCATACAGCGCATACGAGAGCAACCCGGTGCCCGCGGCCCCGCGTTCCTTCATCACGACGGTCTCCCATCCGGCCATGGCCGTCGGGTTGACCCAGGCCTCAACGGTCAGGCCGTTGGTCAGGTCGATCTTGCTGGCCGCGGTGTCGGTCACCGTCACCCAGTCGTCCACGCCGTCGAACGACAGCGCGCGGCCAATCTTGCCGGTGGCCACACGCACCGCGCCGCGAATCGTGCCGTTCCTCGGCGCGTCCGACGCATCGGTGACAGCGTTGCCGGACGCTTCTTCGAAGCCGAAGGCGAGCACGAGGCCGCCGCCTCCCGGATCGGGGGGTGGGGGCGGACCCGATGACACCACCAGGCTCACCGCGGTTCCGGGCGCATGCATCGCGCCGCCCGCCGGGTTCTGGCTGATCACGTTGCCGCTCGCGATCGTCATGCTGCTTGCCGTCGTCACGTTGCCAAGCGTCAGTCCCGCATCCGTGATCGCCGCGGTCGCAGCTGCCTGCGTTTCGTTGATGACTGGCGGCACCGGCACCAGGACCACCGCGACACCAAGCGAGTACACGTACGACATGGCCGTCCCGGGCGCGACACTCGAGCCCGACGTCAGCGACTGGCTGATGATGCTGTTCGCCGGCGCCGCGTTGTTGACGCCCGACGCCGTGCCGACCGTCAATCCCGCTGCGGTGATGGCGGAAGCCGCCACCGCCTGCGCGGAGCCGACCAGGTTCGGCACGAGCGCGCCGAGAGCCACAACCAGCGCCACGCTGCTACCCGTGGCCACGGTGTTGCCTCCTGCCGGGTTCTGGCTGATCACGGTGCCAATCGCCGCGGACGGATTGTTCGCGGTCGTGACCGAGGCGACGAGGTCGGCCGCGGTAATCGACGACTCGGCCGCCGCCTGCGCCAATCCCACAACGCCGGGCACGGTCGTTGTCGTGTTGGCGGCCGTGACCGAGATCTTCGCGAGGCCCATCGTCGTCCGCAAACCGGCGTCGACGATTTCATACGGGAATACGTCTTCGCCCACGAACCCCGGCGCGGGCGTGAAGGTGAACGGGCCGGCCCCGGTGATGGTGCCGCCGCGGTTGCTCGCGGGTCCGACCCTGAGTACCGTCACCGCCGCGCTGTCGTTGGCGGTGAGGGCGGTGTCAGGGAAGGTGAACGGCGCACCGGCAGTGCTCCCGAGCGAGTCGGGGGGCGCGCGCGGCCACGTATCGGTTTCGGGCGACGGGTAGGCGTAGCACATCGGAGTTTGGATCACGAAAGGCGGGTCCTGTGCCTTCACTGTGATCGCGCCCGCCAGCGATCCGGTGAAGAGAGCCGCGGCCAGGGCCGCTACGTTCCGTAACGAACGTTGTGTAGGGCGACTAGAACATTGGTTAGGACGACGGTTCTGTTTCATTCTGAGCTCCAGCGCTGAAGCCACTTGCAATGAACCGATGCGTGACGACTACGCACGAATATCGCGCGCAGCCGTCTTGGTTCGTGTTTGTGGTTAACGCTACAGCAGGGGTGATGAACGCCGAATTACCAGAGAGTGGGGGCGGCACTCAACGAAAGTGATAGGACAGTAGGTCCCGGGAGCAGACTTTTGTGGGAATGAGCGTTGCAGGTTGAGGACCGTAACGGCGTACCGAGTGGTGCCACTTTAGTGGTGCCACTTCATGCGGTTACACGGATGGGGGATGAGTGCGCGGCGCTCGGGTCAGCGGACGGCGACGGTCGCGCCGATCACGTCGGCGACTTTTGCGATCTCGTCATCGCCTCCGCTTGTGACCCAGAGGTTGCGGCCGTCGGAGACGAGGCCGGTCGGGCCGTCGCCAACCTTGATGGTTTCGAGCAGTACCCCGTCGGCGGCACGCAACCGCGACACGGTGTCCGTGCCCTGGTTCGCCACCCACACCTGGCGGCCGTCGCACACCACGCCGCTCGCGCCGTCGCCGGTCGCGTAGGTGCCGCGGACCACGCCGTCGAGATCGAGGCGCATCACGTTGCCGCTGAAATAGTTCGTCACCCATACCGCGGTGCCGTCGAAGGCCACGCCGACGGGGCTGTCGCCGACGCGGTAGGTGCCCGCTACCGCGCCGGTGGACGCATTGATTTTGGTCACCGAATTCGATTGGTGGTTGGCCACCCACACGAAGGTCGACGTCGTGTCGCCGGATCTCATGGTGACAATGGCCATCCCGACCGGCCGCGTGCCCACGCGTGTCGCGCTCTTGAGCGCGCCGGTGGATGCCTCCAGCTTCATCACCGTGTTCGACCTGCGGTTGGCAACCCAGAGGAATCCGTCGTCGAGGAGCAGCGCCCCCGGCCCGTGATCCCGACCGAGTCGGAACGTGTCGTCCAGCGATCCGTCGATCGCGTCGAGGCGGCTGATGCTGTCGCTACCCTGGTTCGCCACCCACACGCTCTTGCCGTCGGTCACGATGCCCGTCGGGCGCACGCCGACCTTGAACGCGCCGACGATGAAGCCGTCGGTGTTCAGCTTCGTCACGGTGTCGCCGAACTGGCTCGTGACCCAGAGGAAGCGGCCGTCGAAGGCGATGGCTTCGGGCCCGCCTTCGACGGTGAAGGCTTGCGGTTGTGCGCGCACGACGGCGCTCGCTGCCATGGCAACGCCAAGGCACAGCGACACGCACGCGGCGACGATGCTCATCACAACGCTCGCCACATCACGCGGGACGGTCGATGGTCTGCACCGCCCGCAGGATGTTCTCGATATCGCTGAACGGGTTACATGCGCCCCAGCGCATCAGCGGCTCGTTGCCGTAGCGGAGGTTGCCCAGGTGCGAGTTCTTGTCCCGATCGAGCTCGGGATCAGGATCGACGAAACCCAGGCTGCGGCGCAGCAACTCGAGGTCGTCCGCCGTCCCGGTGACGAGCCGCCATCCTGGCTTGATGCCGTGCATGTCGGCATAGTCGCGCAGGACCTTCGGCGTGTCATGTTTCGGCTGGAGCGTCAGCGAGTACATGAAGATGTCGCGGCCCACGCGATCACCCAGCTCGCGCTGCACCTTCGCCAGGTTCGCCGTCACGGTTGGGCAGATGCCGACACATTCGGCGTAGAAGAAGTTCAGCAGGACCTTCTTGTCCTTGATCATGTCGTCGTAGAACTTCAGCCGTTCCCCGTCGTGCGTCTCGACGGTCACGTTGGGAAAGTAGCGGTCCCTGATCACGTCCCGCATCGTCGGCGGGGGCGCGCTCGTGGGAACGGGGGACGCGTCCTGGGCCGCGGCCGCTGCGGCCCACGGTGCCAGGCCCAGGAGTGTTAGCGATGCGCGACGACTGATGTGTTCCATGACCGGCCTCTTTTCAGGATGGTGAGACGTCATCACGGCTTCACCTTGGTATCGCCGACATCGTTCACTTCGAAGACGAGCATCATCGCGTGATCTTCGTGAAGGGTGTTGTGGCAGTGAACGGGGTAGCGTCCGGTGAAGTCGTGGAAGCGGAAGAACGCCTCGACTTCCTCGTTGCGCCCCAGCCGGACCACGTCCTTGCGGCCGCGTTCGACGGGCGGCGGCAGCTTCGAATTCCGGCGCAGCAATTGGAACTCCTCGAAGTGGACGTGAATCGGGTGCTCCCAGCCGCCAGACGAATTGCGGAACACCCAGCGCTCCGAGGAACCGCGCCTGACCGTGAAGCGCGTCTTGTCGCAGTTCATGAATCGATCGTTGATGTCCCACTGGCCGTTCGAGCGGCCGAAGTTGAATGTGCGCCTGACGGCGACTTCCTCGGTGGCGCCTTGCGTTGCGATGGGATAGAACGCGGGGACCTCTGAGTCCGCGATGTCCTTCGGGTCGACGCTGTAGTCGATGTCCTCGGGCTTTTCGACTGGCCCGATGTCGAAGCGCAGCACTTTATCGCCGGCGCCTCGCCTCAGCAGATCGTCGTCAGGTCCACGTCCGTCCTTCATCTCCATCCGGTTCTCGAGGTAAAGCGTTTTGCCCTCCATACCGGTGAAGTCGACGACGATGTCGGCGCGTTCGGCGACCGACAAAATGACCGACGTCGCTAACACCGGGTTCGGCAGCAGGTTGCCGTCGCTGGAAATTTGCCAGAACGGCCGACTGGTCGACGGGGAGGCGGGATCGAAGAGGTGGAACTGGTAGAACCGCGACGGGCCCGCGTTGAGCAATCGTAAGCGGTAGCGCCGCGCCTGCACGTTGAAGTACGGCTGGACGCAGCCATTGACGAGGAACGTGTCACCGAGAATGCCATCGAGGTTGAACAGGTCGAAGAACATCTTCCCGGTCGAGTAGTCGAACACCTTGTCGTTGAAGATCAACGGCACGTCGAAGCGGCCGCTCGGCAACCGGAATCCATCGGGATTCCCCTCGTCGTTGCAGTCGCGGTCGTTGTAGAGCAGGTAAAAGCCCACCAGGCCCTTGTAGGTGTTCTGCGACGTGAAATCGATGCGGTGGTCGTGGTACCAAAGCGTGCCAAGGCTTTCGCGCCAGTCCCCGCCCGTGAGGGGATCGCGAAACTCGTCGGGTACGAGTTCGGGGGTCATGAACCCCGAGTGCACGTTGGGATAGTGCTGATCGTAGAACTGCCCGCGCTCGAAGTAGTCGCAGGTGAAGCCATCGCTCTCCGACGGCGTGTGGCCGTTGTGCAGGTGCGTGGTCACCGACGGCACGCCGAAGCCGCCGTTGGCGTCCGGCAGGATGTTACAGTTGCGGATCAGTACGGGTTCGCCGTATCTGGCCACGTAGGTCACGCCCGGGTACACGCCGCCGAAGCCCCAGATTGTTTGTGGGTCGAGCGCCGACGACACGCGGACTTGCGCTTCCGTCTGATGGGTTTCGTAGAACACCGCCGGGACGCATCGCGGGTGTGTAAACGACTGATGGGGCCTGATGCGGCCCTCGCCGATTTGCGGCGCCGCCGTCGGCGGCCCGCCGATGGTGAACGGATTCGCGCCGAGCGGCGTGGCCACACGTCCGGGGGCGGCGTCGGGGCCGGCGAGGATCGGCAACGGATCGATGAACGGCGTGATGGACGGGCTGGGTGCCGCGCCGGTGACGTGTCCCGCACTGTCGCGGGCGCGCGCGCTCAGCCCGTTCTTGGGAATCAGGAATCCGGCGGACGTGACGAGTCCCATCTTCACGAGGTCACGACGAGTAAATCCTGCGGCGACGAGTTCCCTTCGATTGCGCGATGCCGCGGCGCTCTCTCGAAGACGGCGCTTCGAAACTGGTGTATTCATGGTGGCGCTCCTGTCAATGGTCGAGCCAGCACCTTCGGACGCACGTTCTCGTCACCCGAGGGTGGGGCC
>JALDXK010000123.1:0-12589 GCA_032155105.1 Acidobacteriota bacterium | reverse complement strand
CTCCTCGCCGTGGCACTGCCGCTCGCGGCCCCGGATGCGCGTGCGGAGCTGCCCCCGGCCAGTCTGCTCGAGGAACTGGGGCGCCGACTGTCGCGTCCGCCGCCGTGCGCCCCCGACTGCGTCTCGATCGCTCGCGCGCAGGTCGACCTGGATGGCAGCACGCTCGAGGTCCGGCTCGAGGCGCATGCGCAGGCAGGCGCCTTCGAATCAGAGCGCGAGACGTGGCGGCAGCGCGAGCCATCCGATCGCGACCGCCTGCCGCGCGACTGGGCGACGGGCAGCAACGAAGAAGCCGCCGCCTCGCACGTCGTCGTGACGCTGGACGAGGGTTCGACCACCGCGCTCGTTCGCGGCATGTCCGCCCAGGCTGGTGGCATGACCGGCGTGTTTCTCACCGCCCTTGCGTCGACAGTGTGCGCGTGGAGCGGACGAACGAGCGTGCTGGTGGACCTGGAAGGCCACGGGCGTGAGGACCTCTTTGAGGATGTGGATCTGTCGCGTACCGTCGGCTGGTTCACCGTCATGCAGCCCGTGCGGCTCGAGCTCGACGACGAGGAGACACCGCGCGAGCGGATCGCGGCCATGGCACGCCGGCTCGAGACCGTGAGCTATCACGGCATTGGCTACGGCGTGCTTCGCTACCTCACCGACCCTGGCAACCGCGACGTTGGCCGACGACGAGCGCAACAACCCGACATCGTCTTCAACTACCTCGGCCTCGATGCATCGCGCGGCGACGAACGGCCGCGGCGTGTTCCGAGCGCGGCGGGATGGGTTCGTGATCCTGCCGCGCCGAGGACGCATCTGCTCGACGTCAACAGCCGCATCGTCGCGGGCCGCCTCGAAGTGGCGTGGATCTACGGGGCCAAGGTCCACGAGCGCGAGACGATCGAGCGCCTCGCGCGTGCCTACCTCGAGGAGATTCGCGCGTTGATTCGCAACCTCCTACCACCGTCGTGACTGTGCCGCGGGCTGACATCGAAGACATCTACCCGCTGTCGCCGCTGCAGCAGGGAGTCCTGTTTCATGCGGTGCTGGATCCGGAGGCGGGGGACTATGTCGTCCAGCTGAGCGCCGCGCTCTCGCCGTTGATCGCGCCGCACGTGTTCCGCAGCGCCTGGCAGATGATGGTGGACCGCTGCGTGCTGCTGCGGACGTTGTTCGTCACGGATGCGCCCGAGGGCCCGCTTCAGGTCGTGGTCCGGCGTGCGGAATTGCCGTGGACGGAGTTGGATTGGCGCGACGCGTCCGGACCGCTTCAACAGCGGCGCCTCGAGATCATGCTCGCGACGGATCGTCGCCGCGGCTTCGTGCTGACCGAGCCGCCGCTCCTGCGCATCACCGCGATCCGCATGACCGAGGCGCGCTGGTCGATCGTGCTGAGCTTTCATCACATCCTGTGGGACGGCTGGTCGCTCGGCCAGTTGATGCAGGAGGTGGGATGGTGCTGCGAGGCGCTCACGAATGGCCGGCAACCGGATCTGCCACAGCGGCGTCCGTTCCGCGACTACGTGGAGTGGCTGCGGCGGAAGCAGGTCGATACCGCGATGGCGTTCTGGAAGGACGAGCTGGCCGGCGTCAGGCCGCTGCCGTCGCTGAGTGCGCATCGTGCGGCAACCGCCGCCGGGCCGTCGTCGTATGGCCAGCGCAGCCTCCGCTTTTCGGAGGCCTCACACCGCGCGCTGGTGGACTTCGCCCGCCGCAGCAAGCTGACCGTCAACACCCTTGTGCAGGGCGCGTGGGCCATCCTGCTCTCGCGCTACACGTCGTGCGCAGACGTCGTCTTCGGCGCAACCGTGGCGGGCCGGCCGGCGGATCTCGCACACGCTGAGGCGATGTTCGGCCTGTTCCTCAACACGCTTCCGGTGCGCATCACCGTCGACGAGGACGCGGTGCTCGAAGACTGGCTCGCTGCCATCCAGGCACGGCAGCTACGTGCGCGTGAACACGATTTCTGCCAGCTTGCCGATATTCAACGCATGGCTTCGTACGGCGCCGGCGCGCAACCGCTGTTCGAGACCATCCTCGACGTCAAGAGCTTCCCGCTGCGCAACGATCCAGGGAAGACGTCCTGGGCGCTGTTCGAAGGGCCCGTCGCCACGTTCGAGCAGAGCGGCTATCCGTTGACGATGACCGCGTCGGCACAGCCGCACCTGGTCATCGATGCGGACTTCAATCAGTCGCGGTTCGACGCCGAGTGGATTGCG
This sequence comes from Acidobacteriota bacterium, assembly GCA_032155105.1. GTDB lineage: Bacteria > Acidobacteriota > Vicinamibacteria > Vicinamibacterales > UBA2999 > 12-FULL-67-14b. The sequence continues at coordinate 10,382 of JALDXK010000123.1, read as the reverse complement.
CGGCTGCTGGCTCAACTGCAGCGGCTGCTCGAGGACATGCCGCGGGGCGGTGGCCGGCCAGTGAGTGAGATCCGCCTGCTGCCGGTGGGTGAAGAAGCGGCCATCGAGCAGTGGTCCACCGGGTCGGCCGCATCGCTGCGCACGACGAGCTTTCAAGAAGATGTCGAACGCAGGGCAGCCGCGGCGCCCGATGCGATTGCCGTCGTGACAGACGCCGAGCAACTGACCTATGAGGCGTTGAATCGGCGGGCAAATCAATTGGCGCGACACCTGCGCGACCACGGGCTCGGCCCAGAGGCGTGCGTCGGGGTGTGCCTCGAGCGATCCGCCGACCTGGTCGTCGCGCTGGTCGCGCTCCTCAAGATCGGCGCTGTCTACGTGCCGCTCGATCCCGGCCATCCGCGCGTGCGCCTGGCCGGCTGCGCCCGCGACGCGCGCCTCGAAGCGATGCTGGTCACCGTCCGCACGGAAGCGGCGGCGCCACCCATCTCAGGTTCGCTCGTCAATCTCGATCACGACCGCGACCGCATCGCGTCCCGTGATGCATCGAATGTCGTGCCGGCAGCGCTGGGCCCACGCCAACTGGCCTACGTCATCTTCACGTCGGGGTCGACAGGAGTGCCGAAGGGCGCGATGGTCGAAATGCTGGGCTTCCTCAATCACCTCGACGTGATGATCGCGACGCTCGGGATGACGGCATCGGATGTGATGGCGCAGACGGCCGGCGTGGGCTTCGACATCTCGATCTGGCAGCTGGCGGCGCCGCTCGTGGCCGGCGCGACCGTACGCATCTACGACGATGCCACCGCGCTGGATGCGGCGGCGCTCGTGGACGCGATCAATCGCGACGGCGTGACCGTCGTGGAAGTGGTCCCCGCGATGCTGCGGCTGATGCTGAACGCCCCCGCGGATGCGACGAGGCGTTCACTGCGATCGCTGATTGTCACCGGCGAGGCCGTCGCGCCGGAACTCGCGTCCCGCTGGCTGGCGCAGCATGCGGGCATCGCGCTGCTGAATGCCTACGGTCCAGCGGAGTGTGCCGACGACGTCACGCTGGGCGTGGTCGATGAACTGACGCTCCGCAACGCATCGGCGACACCTATTGGGCGGCCAGTCGCGAATGTCAGCGTGCATGTGCTCGACGAACGGATGCGTCCGGTGCCGATCGGCGCCGCCGGAGAGCTCTACATCGGCGGCCAGTGTGTTGGACGCGGCTACGCGCACGATCCTGGACGCACGGCAGCCGTGTTCGTCCCCGACCCGTGGTCCGGACGCCCGGGCGATCGTCTCTATCGAACCGGTGACCTGGGCAAATGGCTGCCGGACGGCACGCTGACGTTCCTGGGTCGGGTAGACTTGCAGGTGAAGCTGCATGGCGCACGCATCGAGATCAGCGAAATCGAAGCCGTCATCCAGGAGCATTCTTTCGTGGACCAGGTCGCCGTGACCTGCGGCGACAGGAAGGGCGTGCGATCGCTGGCGGCGTTCATCGTGCCGGCGGCAATCTGCGGGGATCGTCGAGACGATGTCGTGAGTCGATTGCGCGATCACATGGGCGCCCGGTTGCCGCGCTACATGATTCCGGGCGTGGTGACGCTCGTCGAGCGATTGCCGCTGAACGCCAACGGGAAGATCGATCGATCCCAGCTTCATGCGCCAGACGCGGGCGCAATACGCGCCGCCTCGCGTTCGCTCACCGCAGCCGAAGAGGTCATGGCGGCGATCTGGTCTCGGGCGCTCGACACCACGTCCATCCCGGCGGATGCGGAATTCTTCGAGCTCGGCGGACACTCGCTGATCGCGATGCAGGTCGTTGCGACGGCCGCGCGCGTCTTCGACAGTGCGATTCCGCTCCGCGCGCTCTTCGAAAATCCACAGCTCGATCGGTTTACCTTGGCCGTCGAACGTCTCCGTGCCGGGTGGCGCGAAGACGCGACCCCGCTCGAAGCTGTTGCGCGCGGAGGACCGCTCCCCGTGTCGTCGTCACAGCAGCGGATGTGGGAGCTCATCGTGTCGTGGCCGCACCGGACCATGTACACGATGCCGCTGGCCTTTCGCCTGCGCGGTGCCCTCGATATTGCAGCGATGGCCCAGTCGTTCGCGGATCTCGTGGCGCGGCACGAAACGCTCAGGACCACGGTGCGGACCATGGATGGCCGGCTCGTCCAGGACATCGACGAGGCCGAGCCATCATTCGCGCTGCCGGTGGTAGACCTCTCTCGCTACGCGAGCGATGTGGAGGCGCTGGCACGGCAGGTGGCAGCGGAAGAGGCGGCGCGTGGCTTCAATCCGGTGGAGGAGCATGGGATGCGCGCGGCCGTCCTCGCGCTCGGCCCCGATGACCATGTCCTCCTCATCACGGTGAACCACCTCGTGGCCGATGATGCGTCGATCGGCATTCTGCTGGCCGACCTGGCCACCGCCTACGCGTCGCGGAGTGCCGGCGTCGCTCCGTCGCTGCCGCCGCTGCGCCTGCAGTTCGCGGATTACGTGTGTTGGCTCGATCGCTGGCTGGGGACCGCCGAGGGACAACGACAACAGCGGTATTGGCAGCGAACGCTTTCGCCACCACTGCCCCGGCTGGCGCTCACCACGACGCCTCGGTCGACGAGCGGCACCGGCGCCCGGTTTCGCCGCGTCCGGCACCGGGTGGCGGTGGACGCGCTGACGGGTCTGACCGAGACGGCCCGTGTCCACGGCGTCAGCCTGTTTACCGCGGTCCTCGCCGCCTTCAAGCTGTTTCTCTTCCGCCGCACCGGTGTAACCGACATTGCCGTGGCCACGATGGTGTCGACGCGCGATGGCGCCGAGCTTCAGAAAGTGATCGGCCCGCTGCTCACGACCCAGATTCTGCGCACGAGCCTCGACGGCAATTGCCGGCTGGTCGATCTCTTCGCCCGCGTGCAACGGGCCGCCGTCGAGGCGCTCTCGAACCGCGCTGTGCCGATCGACCGGGCGGTAGGCGGTAATAACGACGCGGCGCGGTCGGTGGCCGCGGTGCAGACCCTGCTGCTGTTTCAGCGAATCGCGGACGAAGCGTTCGCGATCGGTGACCTCGAGGCCCGTCCGTTCGCGATGCAGCCGGGAGAGGGAGACGAAGTGGAGCTGACGTCCTACGACGTCATCTGCGAGATCGAAGCGCGCCGGCAGTCGCTCGACGTCATCTTCCGGTATAACGCCGATTTGTTCAGCGACGCCGAGGCACACGCCATGCTTGCCGGCTTCGACGAAATGCTGACCTTCGTTGCCGGCGATCCGCGGCGCGAAATTCAACCGAGGTCCGAGCCCGCCCGCGATGAGCGCTGATCCGGACTTCGAACGATGGGTGCTGCGGCCGAAGCTGCGTCCCGATGCGCGCTGGCGATTGTTCTGTCTCCCGTATGCGGGCGGTGGCGCGTCTGTGTTTCATCACTGGCCCGCATCCCTCCCGAGCTCCATCGAGGTATGCAGCGTTCAGCTGCCGGGCCGTGAGAACCGTTTCGGCGAGGCACCCTATCGCGATTCATCGACACTCGCGCGCGACCTGCGCGCCACCGTCTTGCCGTTCCTCGAGCGGCCCTTTGCGGTGTTCGGTCATAGCATGGGTGCGCTCGTCGCTTTTGAGTTCGTGCGGCAGTTGACGGCGGCGGGCGGACCGACGCCGACCGTGCTGTTCGTGAGCGCCTCGCGTCCGCCGCACCATCACAACCGCAGGCCGCCGATGCGCGGCGCGTCGGACGAGGCGTTGTTGGACGAGGTTCGCCACCTGGGTGGCACACCGCAGTCGGTGTTGATGTCACGCGAGCTGATGGCGCTAGCGCTGCCGACCCTGCGCGCCGACTTCGCGGTGCACGAGACGCATCGCTCCGAGGCGATCCTCGATGTGCCGATCACGGCGTTCTGCGGCGACGGCGACCGTGAGGTGTCGGTCGAGGACATGCGCGCCTGGGCCGAGCGTACCGAAGCGCCGTTCAAGCTGCATGTGCTCGCCGGTGATCACTTCTTCCTGCGCGAGCGACCAGACCGGCTGCTCGCCCATGTCATCGAGGAACTGGAGGGAAGCCGGTGCCCTTAAGTCGGGATGCACCAGTCGAGCACTGCCATCGCCGTGTAGAGCTTCTGGCTGGCCTGCTCGAACGCGATGCTGCGTTCACCGTCGATCGTCGCCGTGTCGCAGTCTTCGCCGCGAACGGCCGGAAGGTCGTGCATGAACACCGTGCGCGTGGGATCGCCGAATTTCGTCATCATGCCGTGGTCGACGCGAAACGGAGCGAAGCGCTCGCGCCACAGCGGATCGCTTTTGTCCGTGCCGGTCGTCTGCCAGCGCGTGGTGTAGAGCACGTCGAATGGCTCCGCGTGCGCCGGTATGTCGTGCCGTTCGGCCACGCGTCCTCCGAAGCGTTGCGCGAGGGCCGCGGCCGACTGCAGGCATGCGGCCGTGAGGCCGTAGCCCTCCGGCGTGAGCAGTACCAGCTCCATGCCGGCGACCCGGCTCACCGCGAGCGCCAATGCGGCAGCCGTGTTGTTGCCTTCGCCGGCGTACAGCATGCGGAGCCCTTTGAGCGCGCCGAAATGACGTGTCAGCATCGCGAGGTCCGAAATTGCCTGCGTTGGATGCTCGTCTGCGGTCATGGCGTTGACGATCGGCACGCGACCGACAGTGGCCATCGTCCGCAGTTCGCGCGGGTCGCCGGCACTGCGGATCACCAGCGCGTCGAGATATCCCGACAGTACGCGAACGGTGTCTTCAAGGCTCTCACCGGTGTTGACTTGCAGATCGGCGGGCCCGTACACCACCGGGAATCCTCCCAGGCGCACGGTGCCGACGATGAACGAGGTGCGCGTCCGCGTCGAGGTCTTGCGGAAGTAGACGCCCACGCAACGCTGATTGAGACGTGCCGCCGCTGGTGCCGGGCCGCGCGCGAAGGCCGCGCTCGCGTCGATCAGATTCAGGAAGTCGTGTTGTTCGAGATCGGCGATCGAGAGCAAATGGCGGGCCACGGGCGCTTACTTTACTATCAGTCTGCGCATCGTGTCTGCGACGGGCGAACACTGCTGAACGGAGATTGAGGGACAGATGCTGGACAGCACGCGCATCCCAGACAGCATGCGTGCGGCGGTCATTCGCCGCGAGCGGTACGGAGAACCCGACGGCGCATTCCTGATCGAGCGAGTGCCGGTCCCGGTGGTCGGCCCGGGGCAGGTGTTGCTCGAAGTGATGGCCGCGGGAGTGAATTACAACGGCATCTGGGCAGCACGTGGAGAGCCAGTGGACGTGATTGCCGCCCGCACGCGGCGCGGCGCGACCGAGACGTACCACACTGCGGGATCGGACGCCGCAGGCATCGTCCGCGCGGTCGGGCCTGGCGTGACGCGCGTGGCCATCGGGGACGAAGTGGTCGTGTCCTGCGGTCAGTACCCGGCGCGCGCCGGCAATGAGGCGGTCGACGCGATGTCGACCGCGAGCGCGGAGATCTGGGGCTACGAGACCAATCACGGTGCGTTTGCCGAGTACTCGCTCGTCTACGAGTATCAGTGCCACGCCAAGCCGGCGTCGTTGTCCTGGGAGCAAGCGGCGTGCTTTTTGTTGACGGCTGCCACCGCGTATCACCAGTTGCGTGGCTGGCCGCCGCACGTCGTCGAGGCGGGTGATCCGGTGCTCATCTGGGGCGGCGCCGGCGGGCTTGGCTCCGCCGCGATCCAGATCGTGCGTCACTTTGGCGGGCTCCCTGTCGCCGTCGTGTCGTCCGACGCGCGCGCCGAGTACTGCCGTCAACTCGGTGCGGTCGTCCTCAACCGCCGCGGATTTGGTCACTGGGGACCGCCGCCGGACCCGCGCGAGAAGGCGGCGTGGGAGTCCTGGATGTCGGAGGTACGGCGCTTCGGGATCGCGATCTGGGATGTGCTCGGCGCGCGCCGCGCGCCGCGCATTGTGCTCGAGCACCCGGGCAGCGACACCATGGCGACGTCCCTCTACGTCTGCGCCAGTGATGGCATGGTCGTGACCTGCGGCGCGACATCGGGTTACACCGTGTCGGTCGACGTGCGATTCCTCTGGATGAGGCAGAAGCGTCTTCAGGGATCGCATTTCGCGAGCATCGCCGAATGTGATGCGTTGATGGATCTGGTCGCCAGCCGAGCAGTCAAACCGTGCCTGGCCCGGATTTTCGAATTCGACGAGATCGGATACGCTCACCGGTTGATGGCAGCGAACGATCATCCACCCGGGAACGTGGTCATCCGGATTGGCCTCGGGTCGCACTCCCCACATCGCTAATCGCTACTGCGTCGTTAGATGGCCCATTGAAGGGAAACTGACATGCCTTCCCAGCCGCTCGATCCCAACAGGACGTACGACTTCAGACGGCCGGAGCGGAACCGATGCGTTCTCGACGTGGAAGGTGGATGGATCGGTGTCACGCCGGCCACCGGCGATTCCGTGCGCGTCATTTGCCGCATCGACCCGGCAAGCAGCGACAAGTATCGGTTCGCAGCCAACGAGGATGACGGCACGCTCGTCATCGAGGGCCGGCGGACCAGCACGCTGGGCGGCGATTTCGGCGTGCAGGTCATCGCGCAGGTCCCCACCGATTGTGTGATCGAGCTGCGCGTCGCTGGCGGGTCGATCGAGGTGGGCCGGCATAACGCAGCCATCACGGCTCACGTGTCGGGCGGCAGCCTTCGCATCGAGCGCGCGGCGGACACCCTCGTGGTCGTCGCCGCCGGCGGCAGCGTTGCCGCCGACGAGGTGGCAGGATCGGTGCGCGTGCAGGCGCGAGGCGGGTCAGTGCGCCTCGGCAGCGTCGCGGGCTCGGCCGACGTCGACATCAAGGGTGGTTCGCTGCGGATCGCGCTGACCGGGCAGCCGGACGCGCGGCTACGCACGCAGGCCGGCGATATCAAGTTGACCGTGCCTGATGCTGCGGGGTTCAAGCTTCTGGCCGGGGCCACCGCCGGCCGCGTGAAAATCAAGGCGCCGCTGGTGGACGGCGGCTTCGACGGCACCACCTTCAGCGGGGCGGTGAACGGTGGTGGCGCCACGACCGTTGACGCGCAGACGAGCGCGGGCAACATCATCCTCGAGGCAGCGGGAACGCGAACCGGCCGTTTGCCCGATGCGACCGGCTCCGGGATGGACGATGCCGCGGCCTTCGGCGAAAGGGCGCTGGGCACCGCACCGCAGACCCGAACCGTTCCCGGGCCGCCGCGCACCGACTCGGGACAGATCGATGTGTACTTCGATCGATCCGGCCGTGAAATAACCCTCGTTCGCCAGCCCGGTAAGATCGCCGTCCGCTTCGTTCGCGGCCGCAGCGTCGACAATGCCTCGCTGTCGGAACAGGCGAAGGTCCTGCTCCGCACGGCGACGCCGACGACGTTCGTGCCCGAGTACGCGCTGCAGGTCTTCGAAATCGGAGCGGAGGCGGAGCCTGGGCGAACGACGCGTGAGTTGCGAGAGCTGAATACGCAGACCGACATCCAATTCGCCACGCCCGTCTACCGCCGATCCAGCAGTGCCGGGCTCGACATCTTCGTGAACAACCAGGTCGTCGTCGAGCTCAAGGACACCACAAGCGACGCGGAGTTTTTTGCATTCAACAAGGCGAATCACCTCACGGTGCTGCGCCCGCTGGGGTATGGCCACCGCGGGCACGTGTTGAGCACGATCTCCGGCGACGGCGAGTTCGGCCCGATCGAGATTGCGCGCCGGTTCTTCGAATCCGGCCTGGTGATCTACGCGACTCCCGATCTGATCCAGACGCGCGTGCCGCGGCACGTTGCCGCCGGCGAGACGCGCGTGGCGCGCAACGCGGTGCCGACCAGCTGGCGTTATCGATCTGAGCAGTGGCACCTGGTGCAGGCGAAGATCATCGAGGCGTGGCAGGTAACGCAGGGTGTCGAGACGGTGCGCGTGGCGATTGCAGACGACGGCGTCGACACCGCTCACGTCGAGTTTGCCGGACGCGTGGTCAACCAGTTTGATTTCTCCGCGGATGTGCCCGACGCGCGGCCGAAGCTGCCGAGCGATCGACACGGTACCGCGTGCGCGGGCGTTGCCGTGGCAAAGGGAGTCGCGGCGTATGGAGCGGCTCCGGGCTGTCGCCTGATCGCCGTGCGATTTCCCGAGCAGATGGGGTCGGTCCGTGAAGGCGACATGTTTCGCTGGATGGCAGACAACGGCGCCGACGTCATCTCGTGCAGTTGGGGACCGCCAGATGGCCGCTCGTCGTACTACCCGTTACCGGACAACGTCGCGAGCGCGATCAGACACTGCTTGACCGCCGGACGTCTGGGACTGGGTACGCCGGTCTTCTGGGCCTCTGGCAACGGGAACGAGCAGATTTCGACGGACGGCTACGCCGCCAATCCCGACGTGATCGCCATCGGCGCGACTACCGAGAGGGACGCCAAGGCGCTGTATAGCGACTACGGCAACGAGTTGAGCCTCTGCGCGCCTTCGAGCGGTGACGAGACAACCGGCGAGCGTGGGATTCTTACCACCGACCGTTCGGGCGGGATCGGTTACAACCCGGACGCCCAGCAGCGCATTGATCTTCCTGATGCCGACTATACGAGCCACTTCGGCGGCACCTCGAGCGCCGCGCCGCTCACCGCCGGTGTTGCGGCGTTGATGTTGTCCGTGAATCCTGCGCTGACGCACCTGGCCATCCGCAGAATTCTCGAAGCCACGGCGGACAAGGTCGGCACGCTGCCCTACGACGCACAGGGGCGCAACGGTGTCTTCGGCTTCGGCCGTCTCAATGCGAAGGCGGCCGTCGACGAGGCCTTGCGACAGATTGGCACTCCAGTGCAAACGACGATCACGGCCCCGCCGAACGTCAACCGGGACGGTCCGCCCGTCGAGTTCGTGGTCGCCGTACCACCGGGCAAGTACTATGCGGTTGAAGTGGCGACCGATCCGCTGCTGTTCGGCCCGCAGCGGCCGGCACGTTCGTCGAGCAACTTCTTCGCGAGCTGGGCGAGCGTCGCATTGATGAATGGTCCGCGCTACTCGCTGCCGGCGGACGTCTGGGCCACGCTGCGAGCGTCGGCATTCTTGTTCTATCGACTCCTGGTTTCCGACACGCAGCAAGCGTGGCTGAACGTCACCTCGACAACCCCTGCAAGCAACGCCGCCCAGGCCCCGAGCGTGAAGATCATCGGCACGGGCGCGTCGCCACAACCCACCGTGACGGGCCCGAGCCGACACTCTCGTGCTGGTGGCGGGCCGCAGTTCCAGGTGAACCCGCAGCCGCATTTCTACTATGCCTTCGAGGTGGGTACCGATCCGGTGTTGCTGACGCCGGCGTCGGCAGCGCTGCGCAACGATTCCAACTACTTCGCGACATGGAACCGGGCGCCGTCGTTCGTGGCGGACCCGATCTACCAGCTTCCCGATGACGTCTGGCAGCGTCTGAAGGGCAGTGCTGCGTTGCACTACCGCATCATTGCGAACGGAGCCGGTGGCCGGTGGCAGAGTCCGATCCCGTCCACACCGAACGGCGCGCCGCTGCCGTCGGTAGAATTGACTTCAGCGTGAGAATCGCGCAAGAACGGAGACGGAACCGTGCCGAATGACACTCATCCTGTTCCCGCGATCGTGGGCCCCCGGACACACAGCCGCCTGCGCGACGATCCGCCTGTGTTGAGGGTGGAATTGGGGGCGCGCCGCTATTTCGCTGTCGAGGTTGCCTCGGACACAAGCCTGTTCAATACCGCGCAGGCTGGGGGGCGGAGCGACGACAACTTCTTCGCGTCGTGGCGAACCGGGCTCCTGGGCCCAGTGGAAAACACGACGTTCGTGTTGCCGCCTGCGGCGTGGAGTCGACTGCGGTTTAACCAGCGGCTGTTCTATCGCGTACTGAGCACGGCGGCCGCCGATTCGTGGAGTTCCGTCGCAACGTCCGCGCCGGCGGACATCGCGGGCACGGTTCCGGCTGTGCTCATCACAGACGAGGTGCCGCCCCCTATGACAAGGGGCCGCGGCTGAGGGAATCGCATTGACTTCCCAGATCGGCGGAAGTAACATTCCACGCTGCCTTTTGGTCGAATTCGTCTCAAAAGGTTACCTGTAGGAGGCGCTTCATGGCACTGGTTGCGGATATCTACGGCCTCTCCGTTAACGAAGCGATGCAACTCAGCGAAAAAGAGACATCGTTCCTGCTCGAGAAGGCCTCGGTGACGATGCTCAGCATGGCCGCCACCTCACCGGCAATGCAGGAACTCTTGCGCGGGCAGCTGTCGCCTACGCTGCGTAGGGTTCGTGATGCGCGCGGATCTACTGGTGGAACCGACAAGCCTATCGGCGGTCCGCCCGACGTCTAGACTCGGCTCAAGCGAATTTCGAAAGGAAGGCCGCATCGCGGCCTTCCTTTCCATTGAGCCCGTCGTTCCTCACTAAT
>JALDXK010000122.1:0-12693 GCA_032155105.1 Acidobacteriota bacterium | reverse complement strand
CCAATACTGCCCGAGCGAGGCGAAGCCTCGCCAGCATTCTGGCGGGCGCCAGTATACTGAGGACCAATAGCTGTGTCGAGCGCCGAAACACCCTCCAAAGCATTGAGCAGATTGGCCATGGTCACCGCTCTGCTGGTGGCCCTCAGCCCGGCCGTGGGTGCCCATGAAGTCCCGAACGAAGTCACGGTGTTCGGATTTGTCCGGCCCGAGGGGCAGACGCTCACCCTGCTGCTGCGCGCCCCGCTCAAGTCGATGCGTGACATCGAGGTGCCGACGGTCCCCGGCGACTTCATTGATTTTTCGCGTATCGATCGCGCCCTGAACGACGCGGCCACGTTATGGATCGTGGACTTCATCGAGTTGTACGAGAACGGCCAGCGGGTCGCGCGGCCGCGCGTAGCGGGGGCCCGTGTGTCGCTGCCGGCCGACCGCTCGTTCGACAGCTACGATGAGGCGCGCGCCAACATCCTCACCGGTCCTCGGCTCGATCAGAGCACGCAGATCTACTGGGAGCAGGGGATGATGGACATCGCGTTCGAGTACCCCATCGGCTCGGACCAGTCGGATTTTGCGATCCGCCCCGGCCTGACACGGCTCGGCCTGCAGGTCAACGTCGTGCTGCGCTTCCAGCAGCCGGGCAAGCCCGAGCGCGCGTTCGACGTGCACGCCGACACCGGCATCGTCCATCTCGATCCGCGGTGGCACCAGGCGTTCTTCCTGTTCGCGCGGGAAGGGTTCTTCCACATTCTCGAGGGCGTCGATCACCTGCTGTTCCTGCTGTGCCTGGTGATTCCGTACCGGCAGTTCCGGCCACTGGTGATCGTGGTGACGGCCTTCACGGTGGCGCATTCGGTCACGCTGATTGCCTCGGCGTTCGGCATGGCGCCCGACAGCCTGTGGTTCCCGCCCTTGATCGAAACGTTGATCGCGATCTCGATCGTCTTCATGGCGTTCGAGAACATCGTCGGCGCGAACCTGCAGCGGCGCTGGGCGGTGACGTTCGCCTTCGGCCTGGTGCACGGCTTCGGTTTCTCGTTCCTGTTGCGGGAGCGTTTGCAGTTCGCGGGCGATCACCTGCTGGCGTCGCTGCTGGCCTTCAATGTGGGTGTCGAGCTCGGCCAGCTCCTCGTGCTGGCGGCGATGATCCCGGCACTCTACGTGCTCTTCAGGTTTGTCGTGGCCGAGAGGATCGGGACGATCCTGCTCTCGGCACTCGTCGCGCACACGGCGTGGCACTGGGCCTCCGAACGCGGCAGCGTGCTGCTCGGCTATCGCTGGCCCGAGTTCACCCTCTCCGACATCGCAGCGCTGATGCGGCTGCTGATGGTGATGGTCGCCGCCGCCGCCGCGATGTGGCTAATCAGTTTGTGGGTCGGTAAGCCGCAATCCGAACCCGGCACAAGGCACGAGGCACCAGGCACCCACCCTTAGGCACGAGGCACCTGGCACGAGGCACGGACACGAAGGTGCCCCTAGTACTGCACCTTCCAAAGCATGAGTCCGTGAGGCGGCGCCGTATTTCCGGCGCGCCGCCGGTCGCGCGACGCGATGATTTCCGCCATCGCGCCGACCTCGAGTTGCCCGCGTCCGATGTCGACGAGCGTGCCGACGATGGTGCGCACCATGTGACGCAGGAAACCTGTGCCGCTGATTTCGAATCGCAGCAGTCGCCCGTCCTGCTGGGGCGTAACAGGCTCGAGCGGCGACAGCGCCAGCGGCAGATCGGTGTGCATGTTCATTTCCACGATCTCCGCGGTCAGCACCGTGCGCACCGTGGTCTGCACGTCGCTGCCGCGCCCTTGAAACGCCACGAAGTCGTGCTCGCCGATGAGCGCCCGCGAGGCTTCGGCCATGCGCTCGAGTACAAGCACGTGCGGGACGTGCCACACCACGTGACGGATGAACGGGCTCGGCGCAGGGCCGTTCCAGATCGCGTAGCGATAGGTCTTGGTCTTCGCGTAGATGCGTGCGTCGAATCGATCGAAGGTTTCCTCGATGGCCCGGATGCGTATGTCGCCGCCCTTGATGCGTGCGTTCAGCGCCCGCATCAACTCGTCGCAGGGGATCGGGTGATCGATCGTGATGCTCGCCACCTGCGCAGCGGCATGCACGCCCGCATCGGTGCGGCCGGCCGCGTTCAGCGGAGCGCGTGCGCCGACGATCGTGGCGATTTCATCTTCGATCACGGCCTGGATGCTCTGCGCGTTGGCTTGCCGCTGCCACCCGGCATACGCGGTGCCGTCGTAGGCGATCGTCAGCTTGAGTGTGCGGCGCGCCACTGCGTCATTTCGGTGTACGCGATCCGGGTTTCACGACGGCAAGGCCCATCTGGCAGAGCGGGCATGCCTCGGGCTGATAGGTCTTCACCGCCATCGGCAGCAGCGCGTGAAACGGCACGTCCAGTCCCTGCTTGCCGTCGCTGCGATCGACCACGGCACACGCGCCCACCACCACCGCGCCGGCGGCACGGGCCACCTCCATCGTTTCGCGCGTCGAGCCGCCAGTGGTCACCACGTCCTCGACGACCAGCACCCGCTCCCCAGGTTCGAGCGTGAAGCCGCGGCGCAGCGTTAACTGACCGTCCTGTCGCTCCGCGAACATCGCGCGCACGCCGAGGGCGCGCCCCACTTCCTGGCCGATCACCACGCCGCCGAGGGCCGGCGACAGCACCACGCCGGCGTCAAGCGAGCGCACGAGGCTGCCCAGCGCGGCGCCCAGCGCTTCGGCATGCAACGGATGCTGCAGTACGAGTGCGCATTGTAGATAGCCGGGACTGTGCAGTCCCGACGACAGTCGAAAATGGCCGTCGAGGAGTGCTCCGGACTGCCGGAACATGGCCAAAACGTCGGATTCAGTCATCAACCGTCAAGTATATAAAGGCACGCCGCTCGTCCGCCGAAGCGCCGGTTTCAGCCGTCCGGCGCGAAGGTGGAAACCCTATTTCGCCCTTGCACGTCTATGATGGAGGGCTGAGGTCACGGCCTCCGGCACCGCTTTTGCTGTTGCCACGGTTTACAGACCCTCGAATTTCTACGATTGAAACGGAGTATCAGTGTGATGCGTTTTGACAAGCGTTTTTACGCCCGAACGGCGGTAATCGCCGGACTGGCCGCCTCGGTGGTGTCCGTTTTTGGGCTGACCCCTGTCCACGCGCAGACAAAGCCCACGGTGCCGCCGTCAGCCCAGGCAGGCGCAACCGTGCGGCGAATGAGCTCCGACGATGCGGTGGCAATGGCGCTCGAGCAGAACCTCGACCTCCAGGTGCAGCGCATCAACCCGCAGCTTCGCGACCTGGACGTCGCCGGCTTCAAGGCGAACTACACGCCGAACCTGAACGTCACCACCAACTTGGTGGACCAGACGCAGCCGCCGTCGAGCCTGCTGTCGGGCAACACGAGCCAGCTCACCACCGGCCGCTCGACGTTCGACTTCGGCGTCAACCAGCTGACCCCGTGGTACGGCGGTCAATATCAGGTGACGTTCACCAACGGCCGCACCACCACCAACAACATCTTCACGAGCTTCGATCCGCAGCTCACCACGAACTTGAACGCCAGCTATACGCAGCCCCTGCTGCGGAATTTCAAGATCGACGGAGTGCGCCAGCAGCTGCTGGTCAGCCAGAAGAATCGCGAGATCGCTGACACGCAGTTGCAGCAGGCGATCGCCAACACCGTGCGCAACGTGCGGAATGCGTATTACGACTTGATGTATTCGATCGGCAACCTGAACGTGCAGCGGCAGTCGCTCGAGCTGGCGCAGCAGTCGCTCAAGGACAACCGCGCCCGCGTCGAGATCGGCACCATGGCGCCGCTCGACATCGTCCAGGCGGAGGCGGAAGTCGCGACGCGCGAGGAAGCCGTGATTCTGGCCGAGGCGGCCATCGAGCGGCAGCAGGACGCCGTGCGCGCGCTCGTCTTCAACCCGAAGTCGCCGGATTTCTGGACGGCGCGCATCGAGCCCACCGACCCGGTGACATTCCAGCCTACGGCCGTCGACATCGACAGTGCGGTACAGAACGCATTGAGCCAGCGTACCGACCTCGTCGTCGCCAGGAAGAACATCGAGGCCAACGACGTCAACATCCGCTACTTCGACAACCAGTCGATGCCGGATCTGAACGCGTCGATCATCTATGGTGCGCAGGCGATCGGCGGCGTGGGCTTGCTCCGCGGGCCGTCCAACGGCCTGATCCCGGGACCGATCACTGGCAGTGTTGAGCGCAGCTACTGGGACACCCTCGGCGTCCTGTTCGGCGGCGACTTCCCGGGGTGGACGTTTTCACTCGACATGAGCTATCCGATCGGCCGCTCGGCCAACGAAGCGAGCCTCGCACGCGCCCGGCTGCAGCAGTCGCAGAACCAGCGCAATATTCAGTCGATCGAGCTCGACATCGCCACGCAGGTCCGCGAGGCGGGGCGCAACGTGACGACCAACGCCAAGCGCGTTGACGCGACGCGCGCGTCGCGAGCGCTGGCCGAAAAGCGTCTCGAAGCGGAAGAGAAGAAGTATCAAGCCGGCATGACCAGCAGCTTCTTCGTGCTCCAGGCGCAGCGCGACCTCAACGTCGCCCGCAACAGCGAGCTGCTGGCCCTGGTCGAGTACGCGAAGTCGGTGGTCAACTACGGCGCGGTGCAGCAAGCCCCGCTCGGCGGCCAGTAGGCACGTCGCGCACCGTAAGCACGTCGCGCACCGTACGCACTTCACGCACCGTACGCACCGTACGCACCCTATACTGTGGCCGTGCCTGTGACGGCCACAGTCATCACCTACAACGAAGCCACCAACATCAAGGCCGCCCTCGAGTCGCTTTCCTGGGCGGACGAGATTGTCGTGGTCGACAGCGAGAGCACCGACGACACGGTCTCGATTGCGCGCCGGTTCACCGACAGGGTCATCGTTCGGCCGTGGCCCGGCTACGTGGCGCAAAAGAACTTCGCGGCTGAGCAGGCCAGCCACGACTGGATCTTCTCGCTCGACGCCGACGAGCGCGTCTCGCCGGAGCTGTCGCGCGAGCTGGCCGTGTTGCTCAAGCGCTGCCCGGCGGTGGCCGGCTATCGCGTGCCGCGCGTGACGTTTCATCTCGGCCGGTGGATCCGCTCAACCGACTGGTATCCCGACTATCAGCTGCGTCTCTATGATCGACGCCGCGGGCGCTGGACGGGTCGCCACGTGCACGAGTCGGTGAAGGTCGACGGGTCGATCGAGGATCTGCAGGGCGAGTTACAGCACTACGCGTATCGCGATCTCGCCCATCACTTCCAGACGATGGATCGCTACACCACGCTGGCGGCGAGGCAGATGTTCGAGGACGGCCGGCGCGCCGGGTGGGTCGACCTGGTGATGCATCCGCCGGCGGCGTTCTTTCGCAACTACATCCTCCGCGGCGGCTTTCGCGACGGCGTGCCGGGGCTGATCGTCTCGGCGATGAACGCCCGCTATGTCGGGCTGAAGTTTGCGAAACTCTGGGAGCTGTGTTCGCCCTCCACATCGACACCGCGCGCACCTGGCGCGGGGGACAGCAACAAGTCCTCCTGACCGTGCTGGGCCTGCGGGCCCGCGGCCATCGCGCCGTGCTCGTGGCGCATCCCGAGGGCGAACTGTTCCGGCGCGCCGCGGAGGGGGCGGATCTGTTTCCGCTCGCGCCGATGAACGAGATCGATCTCGCCACGGCGTGGAAGCTGTCGCGGCTGGTGCGGCGGTGGCAGCCGGCGATCGTGCACGCGCACGATCCGCATGCCGTGACCATGGCGGCGCTGGCGCTGTCGTTTGGCGCGCCGGAGCCGCGGCCGAAGGTCGTGGCCTCGCGCCGGGTCGACTTTCACCTGCAGTCGCACGCCTTCTCGCAGTGGAAGTACCGGCAGGTCAACGGCTTCATTGCCGCGTCGCAGGCGATCGCAGACATCCTGGTCCAGGACCGTATTCCCGCCGGCCGCATCGAGGTGGTGCACGACGGCATCGACGTCGACAAGATTCAGAATCGCCCTGCGATCGATCTGCATGCCGAGTACTGGCTGCCGCACGGCGTGCCGGTGATGGTCAACGTCGGCGCGCTGGTGGGCCACAAGGGGCAGCGCTTTCTCATCGACGCCATGCCGCTGGTGCTGCGCGAGGTGCCCGATACGCACCTGGTCATCTTCGGCGAGGGCGATTTGCGTCCGCCGTTGGAGAAGCAGATCAAGCAGCTGTCGCTCGCCAAGCGCGTGTTGCTGCCCGGCTTCCGGGAAGATGTCCTGTCGTTGATGAAGTCCGCTGATCTGTTCGTGATGAGCTCGGTCACCGAGGGTCTTGGGTCGGCGGTGCTCGACGCGATGGCGATGGGGCACGCGGTGGTCGGCACGACTGCCGGCGGCATCCCCGAGGCGGTGGTGCCGGGCGAAACCGGCGAGCTTGTCGAGCCCGGCGATGCGAAGGCGCTGGCCGCGGCGATCGTCAAGGTGCTGAAGGACGGCGACTTGCGCCGTAGTTACGGCGCCGCCGGCCAACAGCGCGTGGCCGAGCACTTCGGCGTCGATCGATTGGTGGAGGGCACCCTCGCCTGCTACCGCCGTTTTGCCGAGGGATAGTTGGGGTCAGGTCGAGAATTTCGCCCCGTACCAGGGATAGTCAGGGACAGGTCAGAACCGCGTCGCAGATTTCGCCTCCCGCACAGCCCGACCTGATCGCGAAGCTTGCGTACGCGCAAAGCCAGTTCCTCGCGCTTGCGCCTTAAATCGCCAATTTCCGGGTGGCCCGATTGTTGGAGTTGATTTCGGGATGGCACGCCGACCCAGACTCACGTTCCCAGGCGCCGTTCACCACGTCATGGCCCGGGGAAATCGCAAGAGCATCGTCTTTCGCAACGACAGAGATCGATTGGATTTCCTCGAGCGGATGAGTGCGGCTCGAGAGCGCTTTCATGTGCACTGGCAGTCATTCGTCCTCATGAACACTCATTACCACCTCAAGGTCGAAACACCGGAGGGCAACCTTTCGAAGCTGATGAAATTCCTCAACGGCACGTTCACGCAAGCATGGAACTGGCGACATCGCACCACCGGTCATGTTTTTGAAGGACGGTTCAAGTCCCCGTTGATCGAAGATGGTTGGTACACGCGAAGCGTAATCCGCTACATCGCGCTGAACCCGGTCGAAGCGGAGTACGTGAGACACGCCGCGGAATGGCCCTGGAGCAGCCATCGGGCATTAGCGGGTCTCGTGTCCCCTCCGGAATTCCTCGACATCGATTGGCTCCGCCGTTGTTTCGATGGCTCGTCGTTACGTGAGTGCCAGCGGCAGTATCAAGTGTTCATCGATAGCGAGGAACTGCAACTACGGGAGTTCGGACACGAGTTTGTGATTGGCTCCGAGAACTATCGATCCAATGTTCGCGAGCTGATCAGCGCCACGATGCACGGCATCGACGTGCCGAGAAGTTATCGCGCGTTGGCACGGCCATCACTCGGCACACTGTTTCGCGGTGCCGTCGATGACCTCGAACGCCGCAACCAGATGGTGATCCGGGCACAGGTCGTCTACGGTTACACGCAATCAGACATCGCGCGAACGCTTGCCCTTCATCCCAATACAGTGAGCAAGATCACACGCGCGATCAGGAAACAGCGATATTTCCTCGTTCGGAGCCGGTGACAGTGACCTGTCCCCGATCATCCCTTTCCGAGGGCGAAATTCTTGACCTGACCCCAACTATCCCATGTTCGCAAACAGACGGCGATACTCCTGCGGAGTGCAACGGAATCGCCCCTTGAACGCGCGGCTGAAGTGCGCGGGGTTCTCGAACCCCACGTCGAGCGCGATGTCGGTGACGGGAACGCTCGATCGCCGCAGGCGGTCCGCCGCGCGATCGAGGCGCAGGCGCACCACGTGATGATGCGGCGTCTCGCCGAAGAAGGTCCGGAACGAACGGTGGAAGTGAAACGGCGACAGGCACGCTGCGCGCGCGACGTCGGGCAGTGCCAGCGGATTCGCGAGCTGCGACCGCATGAAGTCACGCGCCTGGTGAAGCCGGCGCACCAACTCACGGCGCGTGGACGCGCGCGTCGCCGGCAGGCGTCGGCTCAGCCGCGTCAGCGCGGCCGAACGGCTGACAATGGTGACGGCCGCATTCTGCATGACACCCGACAGTGGCAGTGCGTCAACACTGTCTTCGCGAATCATCCGATGCATGGCCGACAACTGCGGACCCAGGGAGTGTGCGCTGTCGTGAATCGATTCGAGCAGCGCGAACGACTCGGCGCGACCGTCAGGTGAGTCGAGCAGGGCCGCGTCGGGTGCGGTGACCGACCGCAAGGCCTGTTCGACGAAGCCGTCCTGGAAGAAGACGCAGAAGGTTTCGACCGGCGCATGTGCGTCGATCGTCAGCGAGTACGCGGTGCCGGCGTTCAGGATCAAGTGCCGGCCGGGGGTCATCTCGTAGCGGCCCTGTTCGGTCTGCCACACGGCGCAGCCGGTCATCACGCTCTTGATCGAGAACGGGCCCGTGAACGATGTCACCTGCATCGGCTTCGACGTGTGCCCGTTGAGGATCACGTGCCGCCGGCCGAAGTCGGCGCTTCCGCGGGGATTCAGGACGATCGAGGTTAGCGCCGCTTGCTGTCCAGCCATGTGGCGAACTCGCTATGGCCCTTCTCGCGCGCGTAATCGACGGTGCTCTTGCCCTCGTCGTTCTTCAGGGCCGGATCGGCGCCATGCTGGATTAGCAGTTCCGCCAGCGCGCGATTGCCGCTCGAACCTGATTCGTGGATCGGCCGGAAGCCTTGCTGTTGCGCGGCGTTCGGATCGGCGCCCGCGTCGAGCACGGCGCGGACGATGTCGAGGTTCTTCGACGCCACTGCGGCATGAATCGGCTGGACCTTGAAGGAGTTCTTCGCGGCGGCATGAATGTCGGCGCCGGCCGCGATGAGCGTCTTCACCGCATCGAGATGGCCGAAGAACGCGGCGAGCCCTACGGGATAGAAGCCGTCCTGCGCGTAGGCGGATACCAGTGATGGGTTCTCGCGAAGTAGTTGCTTGATGCGATCGACCCGGCCGAGCGCGCTGGCTTCGAAAATGTCGACGTCCTCCGCGGTATCCGCGAGCGCCTTCGCCACGTCGTGCTTCTGGTAATACACGGCGACCAGGATCGGCGACGCCCCGTTGGCATCGCGCGCCTTCAATAATGCGGGATTCTCGCGCGCCAGCCGAACCGCCTCCTCCACCCGCCCCGCCTTGATCGCGTCGAAGAGCTCGTTACCCATGACGGGAGCGTAGTTCACTCCAACCGCCTTCACTTTGCAAATCTTGCCAATTTTGGTGAACAGGGGTGACCTATTTGGAGAGGTCCAGCTGCAGGACGACGTCGAGGACGGTTTCGGCGACGTCGACGAAGAAGCCGCGGTTGATCTTGTCGGCGGTATCAGTGGGCTTGTGGTAATCGGCGTGATCCTCGACGCCGAAATACACGAACGGAATCTTCGCCGCATGGAAAGCACCATGATCGGATTGATTGGTCCAATCATCCACACCGCCCGCAATGGCCTTGGGCCGGTCATGACCGAACAACACCGTGATCGGGGCGCGCTTCGCCACTTCCTCGAGCGGGGCCTTCAGGTCCGGCGTGTGGTAGGTGCCGGCGATGAAGATCTCGCGCTTGTCGCTGCGGCTCACCATGTCGAGATTGACGTTGAGGGCGATGCGCTCCCGCGGCACCGGCGGCGTGGACACGAACACCTTCGCTCCGTTCAAGCCGCCTTCTTCCGCATCAAACGCCGCAAACACGATCGAGCGGCGGAACGGATTCTTCTGACAATACGCCGCCACCTCGAGCATCACCGCCACACCCGAGGCATCGTCGTCCGCACCCGGATACACGACCCCATCGCGGACGCCGAGGTGATCGTAGTGCGCCGACACCACGAACATCGGCAGCGTGCTGTCTTTCCCAACGCACATGCCGACGATGTTCGCGCCCTGGCCGTCGCGGGCGGTCATCGACTTCCGCGCGTAGGTGAACGGAAACACATAGGCGCCCGACACCGGCTGAAGGCCGACGGCCTTGAACCGCTCGAGGACCCATGCGCGCGCGGCGATGCCGCCCGGCGTTCCCGTGGCCCGGCCTTCGAATTTCGGATCGGCCAGCGTGGTGACCGTCGACATCAACCGCTCGCTGTCGACGCGCAGGCTGACGGCCTGCGTGCGCGTGGCGGTACGCTCCTGGCGCTGCGCCTCGATGCGGCCCGCCTCGAACTGCCCGGCCGCCATGAACCATGCCGCGGCGACGGCAACCACGCTCAACCCAACGATGCGGCGGCTCTTCATCCTGCGTCTCTCATCCTGCGGCTCTCATCCAGCTCTCAGAGCGTTGCGGTCATCACGCGATCCGTCTGCGGATCCGTGCCGAACAAGAATATGTGCTCGCCGACGTCAACGAAACCACATTTCGCATAGAACGCGCGCGCCCGCTGGTTGTGCTCCCACACGCCCAGCCACAACGTTTTCGCACCACGCGCCCGCGCCTCGGCCTTGACGCGGTCCATCAATGCCGCCGCCACGCCACGGCCATGCCACCGGCGGTCAACGTAGAACCGCCACAACTCGACGGGCTCGGGACCGGAGACGCATTCCGGCACATGGTGATCGCGCACCTGCGCGTAGGCGATCGCCACGCCATCCTCTTCGGCGATCAGCGTCGTCATGCCGGCATCCTGCAACTCGGCGCCCTGTTGTGCCACGCCGTAGGCGCGCGCCAGGTGAAGGGCCATGTCGACAGGATCGTTATTCGAGGCAAACGTGTCGTGGAACGTGCTGCGCGCCAGGTCGGCGAGCGCGGCGGCATCAGGTGGCTCACCCAGGCGAATCGTCACCGCACGATCGTAACTCACGGAACTTGCGGAACCACCGCTCCGTAACGGTGTCTGAGGCTATACATGGGTCTGTGGGAAGATGTCCGGTTCGCCGGCCGGTTGCTGCTGAAAGACAAGTGGTTCACCCTGGTAGCGGCTGTGGCACTGGCGCTGGGCATCGGCGTGAACGCCACCGTGTTCACCTTCGTGAACGCCGTGCTGATTCGCGGCCTGCCGATTCCTGATTCCGACCGCGTGATGGCGGTGGGCGGCTTCGATCGCGTTCGCAACCGTCCGATGGGCGTGTCGTACCTCGATTTCCGCGATTGGCGCGAGGCTTCCCGCAGCTTCGAGTCGCTCGGCTCCTACAACGGCCTCGTCGCCAACGTCAGCGATGAAGGCCAACCGCCGGAGCGCTACAACGGCTCCCACATGTCGGTGGCCAGCTTCCAGATTCTCGGCCAGCAGCCGATGCTCGGACGCGGCTTCACGCAGGAAGACGATCGACCCGGAGCACCGGCCGTGGCCGTGATCGGCCATGGCATGTGGATGAATCGCTACGGCAGCAACCCGTCAATCGTCGGCCGCAGCATCCGTATCAACGACGTGCCGACCACGGTGATCGGCGTGATGCCCGACACCTTCAAGTTCCCCTTCAACAGCGATCTCTGGCTGCCGCTCGGCATGATGCAAGGTCTCGAGGAGCAGAAGCGCAACGCCCGCAACCTGCAGGTGTTCGGCAAGCTGGCCCCCGGCGTGACCCGCGAGCAGGCGCAAGGCGAACTGGACAACATCTCGCGCCAGCTGGCATCCCAGAACCCGGAAACCAACAAAGATGTGCACGCGCGCGTGCAAACGTTCAACGAGAGCCAGAATGGCGGTCCGATTCGCACGGTGTTCCTGTCGTTGATGGGCGCAGTGGCATTCGTCCTCCTGATCGCCTGCGCCAACGTCGCCAACCTGCTGTTGTCTCGCTCGACCAACCGCGCGCGCGAGATCTCGGTGCGCGTCGCGCTAGGCGCATCGCGCTGGCGCGTGGTGCGCCAGTTGCTGATCGAGAGCGTGATGCTGGCGATGATCAGCGGCCTCGCCGGCCTCGGCGTCGCCGCGATCGGCGTGCGCCTGTTCGACCGCGCCACGCAGGACGTCGGCCGGCCGTACTGGATCCAGTTCACGATGGACGGCCCGGTGATCGCCTTCTTCGCGCTGGTGTGTCTTAGCACCGGCATCATCTTCGGCCTCGCCCCCGCGCTGCACGTGTCGAAGACCGACGTGAACGAGGTGCTCAAGGAAGGCGGCCGCACCGGATCCGCCGGCGTGCGGGCACGCCGCTGGACGGGCACGCTGATGGTCGCGGAACTCGCCCTCACCGTCGTGCTCCTCGCCGGCGCCGGCTTCATGGTTCGTAACTTCCTGACGATGTACCGGCTCGATCTCGGAATCGAAACCTCGAGGCTGCTGACCATGAACCTCGCGTTGCCGGAGCGCAAATATCCCGCTCTCGAACAGCGGCTGGCGTTCTACGAACGGCTCGAGGAGCGACTGAAAGGCAACCCGCAGATCGAGAACGTCACGGTGACGAGCAACACCCCGATGAGCGGCGGCTTCCTCCGGCGGCTGGCGATCGACGGCAAGCCGCTGGACCAAGGGCAGCAGGCGCCGAACGTGACGATGTTGACCATCGATCCGCGCTACTTCGACACGATTGGCCTGCCGTTGCAGCGCGGACGCAACATCACGGACGAAGACGGCATGAGTGGACGTGAATCGGCGATCGTCAACCAGCGGTTCGCGGCACTGCACTTCCCCAACGAAGATCCGATTGGCCGGCGCATCACGCTCAGCATCGACCTGCAAGGCGGCGCCGCCCCAC
>JALDXK010000121.1:0-12722 GCA_032155105.1 Acidobacteriota bacterium | reverse complement strand
CGATCGAGCGACGGATCGATGTAGCGCAATTCTTTCGAGGCCAGCGTGAAGACGCCGATGTAACTATGCGTGCCGCGGTTGCTGGCGAACGCCAGCATCGTGCAGTCCGGTGACCACGCCAGTCCGGTGGCGTTGCCGCGTGCGTTGACGAGGCGCGCTGCAGCGTCGGTGGTACCGAGGTCCGCGCTCCAGATGTGTCCGCGCGACACCCACGCGACGCGCTGGCCGCGCGGCGACGGCACCGGGCCGCTGCCCACGCCAAGCTTCTTCGGCGCGCCACCGTCGACACTGACCGCGAACACCGCCTGTTCGGTGCCCTCCTGCAACTGCGCCGGATTCGGACTCTCGCCCTGGCGATTCGCGCCATCACCGCGCACGTAGACGATCGTCTGGCCGTCGCTGGTCCAGTTCAGGTCCGTGATCCACAGCCCATCGTCGCCCTTGTAGCTCGTGACGGGGCGCCACGTGTGATCGGTGCGGCCGGCCGTGGAACCGGTGGCCGCGCCCGGCGTGGGATCGGCGACGAGGACGTTGTGGACGCCGCTGTTGCTCGACACCCACGCAATGCGGCCGTCGGTTGGGGCCGCCACCAGGTCGGTGGGAAACGGCGTGGCCATCAGCGTATCGATGGAGAGCGATCCCTGCCGCGCCTCCGGCGCAACAACGATCAGGAGAACGGCGACGAGCGAAGCAGTATTTCGATGCATGGCTAGTACCTGAGATATGTGCCCTTAATCGGAACCTGCGCGACGCCTGGCTTGCTGAAATCGCAGACGCCGCCAGCGAATACCGCCTGCATCCGCGTCTTCTGGGCATCGGTGAACGAGATCGTGTAGTCGGCGAAGTTCACTGGCTTCAGCTGGCACTTCATCACGTCGTTGGTCAGCGGCGCGCCGGCGACCAGCCGCGGCTCACTGTGTACCGGGTAGAGCGCGTTGCACGTGTTCTGCGCGCTGAAGTTCGCCGGCTCGACGATCTTCTGGCCCGACGCGTCCCAGCACGTGTCCACCGCCTCTGCCGGTTTGTGCTTCACGACCTTGTCGATCGATAACGCCGCGGGATCGGCCGCCATGCCCTCGAGCCACTTGTCCATGACGTCGAGGCTGGACTGCAGCGGCGTGAACGTGGAGGCAATCCAGATCACGCTGTTGTCGGAACGCCCGTTGGCGCGCTCCAGCCGCGCCCGCACCACGAAGTCGCGCTGGCGATCGTGGATGTCGCCGCGTTTGTCGGTGTAGCTTCGCGTCATCAGGATCGGCACCTGGCCCAGCGCGGCGTTGTATGACGCCTTCAGGCCGCTCTCGTACATGTTCTTGAGTGCGACGAGGTCGCCTGCGGTGCGCTCCGGCACCACCTTGCCGTCGATGTCGGTTCCGCCGACCTTCTCGTTGACATCGAGAAATTCATCGACGGTGATCGCGCCGCTGTTGAGCGCGGCCAGGCCGTACTGGAGGCCGACGTTATCGGTCGGCCGGCGCCCCCATCCGGTCTTCGGGTCGCGACCGTAGATGTTCAC
The DNA here is from genome assembly GCA_032155105.1 of Acidobacteriota bacterium. Classification (GTDB taxonomy): domain Bacteria; phylum Acidobacteriota; class Vicinamibacteria; order Vicinamibacterales; family UBA2999; genus 12-FULL-67-14b. The sequence goes on along the minus strand of JALDXK010000121.1, from coordinate 11,206 downwards.
GCGGATGTCCTGCGTCGTGCATCGCGCGCCCTTGGGATTCGTGACCGGATCGAAGATCAGCGTCTTGTCGGCGAGCGCACAGCCGGCGGCATTGGTGGGTACCCCAAGACGCCCGTACGCTGCGTTCCACGCGCGCGCCGTGCCCGGCGTGAAACCTTCGACGGCGGTGATCTTCTCCTGCGTCCACACGTTCTTATCCAGCTTCGGCCACAGGTTGGTGAGCAGGATGCTGTCGATGGTGTGCAGGCTCGAGTCGGGGAAGGTGAGGCTCGGCATCAGCCCATCGAGCAGACCCGGATACATCTGCGTGATCACCAGTTGCTGAATCGCGCCGCCCGAGCCGCCGTTGCCGATGAAGAACTTCGGTACGCCGTAGCGCTCGATCAGGTACTCCTTGATCATCATCAGCGTCTCGCCCTGCAGCACGCCGTTGCCCCGGCGGCCGTTGACGAGCTCCGACGACATCAGGTGGCCGTAGCCCTTCGACAGGAACGTGTGGTTCATGAGGCCGCCGGCGCCGTTGCCGGGGGCCGGCGGCGCCATCACGCCCTGGATGTACTGCGTGCCGGAGCTGCCGCCGAATGAGACGATGACCTTGCGGTTCCAGCCGCCGCGCAGCTTCCAGTCCGGCGCGTCGGCAGCGGGCGTCGCCGGATCGTCGAGGATCGCGAGCTGATAAATCGCGCGGTTGATGGTGCCTGAATCGACGCGCACGATGTAGGGAACCGTCCTGCCGTCGCTGGTCGTGGTGGTCGCGAGATCGGCGGGCCGTGCCGCCGGTTCGGCCAGCGTCTTGAACGTGCCGTCGTGCGCCCGATAGAAATACGAAATCTTCCGCGTCGCCGAGCAGTTGGCGTCGAGCGCCGGGCCGAGACCCGACGCCTCGGTGCTGCACTCGAACGGGGTGAGGTGCGGACCCGAGAGAATCGGCCCGGTGATTGGATGGTTGGTGATGGTCAGGCTCGCTTCGTTGCGCGGCGCCTTGATCTTGGCGATCACGCGGTTGGCGCCGATCGCGAGTCCGCTGATGACGCCGCGATATTCGCCCGAGGGCGCGTCGAAACTCAGGCGCGGCATCACGTCCTTCCCGTTGGACGTCACGGTGAGCTGAGCGGCCTTCGTGCCCGGCGGCACCTTCACGGCGATCAGCGTATCGCCGCCGCTCACGAGGTCGGGCCGTGACGACAGGGTGCGGATCTCGAATGCCGCCCGGGACTCGACGCGTTGCCATGCCGTTCCAATCAGAACGATTGCGAGCACCGCAATCTGAGATCTGAAATCTGAAATCCGCAATGCCATGATTCCCCCGGGCTCATACTACACTCACGCGCGGGCATGACGAGCGCCGGCGTCCTCAACCAGACCACGACCATTCGCCGCGGACACGAGATCGATCGCGACGCGCTGGAACGGCATTTGTCCGGCCATCTCGGCGGCTTTCACGGGCCGCTCGAGATTCGCCAGTTCGAGGGTGGCCAGTCGAATCCCACTTACTTCCTACACACACCGGATCGCGACTATGTCCTGCGCAAGAAACCGCCCGGGCAGCTGCTGCCATCGGCGCACCAGGTCGATCGAGAGTACCGGGTGATGACGGCGCTGCAGACCAGCGGCGTACCGGTGCCGCCGACGTTGTTGATGTGCAGCGACGATAGCGTGATCGGCACCGCGTTCTTCGTGATGGGTTGCGTCGACGGCCGGGTGTTCCGGCAGCCGCACCTGCCCGGCGTTCCGGCGGCCGATCGCGCGGCCATGTACGAAGACATGGCCGACGTGCTCGCGCGGCTGCACGCCGTGGATGCCGCCGCGGCCGGCCTCGGCGATTACGGCAAGCCTGGCAACTACTACGCCCGCCAGATCGCGCGCTGGGGCCAGCAATACGTGGCCGCGAAGACCGACGAGATCCCGGCGATGGATCACCTGGTGGCATGGCTGCCGGCGCACATTCCGCCTGGCGACGAGTCAGCCATCGTGCACGGCGACTATCGCGTCGAGAACCTGATCTTTCACCCCACCGAACCGCGCATCGTCGCGATCGTGGACTGGGAGTTGTCGACGCTCGGCCACCCGCTCGCCGACCTCGCCTACAACTGCCTGACGTATCACCTCGCGCCGGAGGCGCTCGGTCGCGCCGAAATCACGGACAGCGATCGCAGTGGGTTACCGGCCGAGGCGGCCTACATCGCCTCGTACTGCCGCCGCACCGGCCGTGCCGAGATCCCCAACTGGAATTTCTATCTCGCCTTCTCGATGTTCCGCCTCGCGAGCATCCTGCAAGGCGTCTATGCCCGCGGCCTGCAGGGTAACGCTGCTTCAGCCTACGCCCTGCAGCGTGGCGCCGCCGCGCGCCAAATCGCCGACCGTGCGTGGGCGTTGGTCGCACCGACTGGGTAGTGTCCGCCTTTGTGTGTCCGCCTCGGTGGTGTCCGCCTTTAGGCGGATAGACGCGTGCTTTTTACCGATCCCACGCGAGGGTCGCGATGCGGGGGTCGCGCGCGAAGGCACTGCGATCGAAGGCGAGCCGATCTTCCGAATGTTCACCGATCGCGCGCGCGCCGGAGGCGCCGACGTGAATGCGCCAGCGCTGGTGCTCGATAGGCTTTCGCGACGCAAACGCCGCGCACCCCAGTAGCGCTACACTCTCGCCGTTGGCGCGGGCAGACTGATACCGCAACACGTTCACCCCCGTGTCACGTGCTGCATCGGCGAGCGCCTGGCAGTGCGTATAATCGATCGGCTGTCTCCACTTCTCGATGTCCTTGTTCAAAGGCGCGCGCGTGAGGTCGAGCCCCTTGCCAGTCGAGAATCGCACCGAGAACGCGGTGTACTCGCCGGGATTCGACGGCCATGGAGTGTCCGGTGACTCGGCGTAAAACAGCAAGCGCCAGAACGTCATCTCCGCAACCGCCGTCGTCAATTGGCTGGACGCGTAAAACACACCCGGGGTCAGCCCGGCGCGCCTGAAACGCGAGCCCTGCGGATAGGGCGCTCCATATCGAAACGGAGTGAACAACAGATAGTGGAGACCGCGGCAGTCCTCCGGCACGACCGGTTTACTTTCATCCAATACCTGTTCGAGTAACGCTTGCTCCTCGAGCGTATCGACGAGCGCCATCGTCGACACCACGTGCTGTGCTTCGACCACGCGCCAGCAGCGGCCGGCGAGCCGGCGCACCTCACGCGAGAGCGCGGCGGTGGTCCAGGTAGGCAACGACGTTCACGAGGCCCATCACTGATTCGATCAACGTGATCGGCGGCGCCCCAAGCGCGGTGTTCTGGTTGCGCAGCCACGCCCGCGCCACGGCGACGTCGCCGCCGACGATGGCGTCGAGCGAGCGGAACAGGCGGAGCAGGAGGACGGCCAGCTCGTGGGGCTTGCTGCCCGGCTCGAGCTGATATGCGCCGGCGCCCATCCGCGAGACGGTGGCCTCCGACACCCCGAGGGTGGCCGCGACCATGCGATTCGACAGCTCGAGGCGCGCCGCGGCGCGCATGACGCCTTTGCTCACCACAGCTGCCGCATCCGGTTTCGGGGCGGTCCGCGCGGCGGTGCGGGAGCGGGGTCCAAGGTTCATTTCAGTAGAAATAATACAGCTATTTGCTTTCCATGGCAAGCAGGCGGGCACTACCCCCGGGCGACCCCGGCCCTCGGGCGCGCGGCCTCAACAAGGGACCAACGCCCAGCGTCTCGAGAGCGCTTCGACAAAACTCACGAGCTGCCCGTCCCACACGTCCCAGGAATGCCCCAACGGCGACAGCTCGTGATACTCGTACGGGATCTTCCGCGCCGTCATGCGCTCCACGAATCGCCGGTTGTCGGTCACGAAGAGATCCTGGTTGCCGCTCGCGAGGTAGAGGAAGGGCACCGAGTCGACCGGGATGGTCGTGATCAGGGTGCCCGGATCCCGTTCACGCCGCTCGGCCGTGTCGGGCGCGCCGAATTTCTGCTGGGTGCGCGAGGTCATGTCCATCTTCGGATCCTGGCGGGAAATACCGAACGGCGCGCTCAGCGCGCCCACGGCGCCGAAAACCTGGGGATGCTTCAGGCCGAGCAGCATCGCCCCCCACGCGCCCATCGAGACGCCGGCGACGGCGCGACTGTCGCGCGCCGACAGCGTCCGATAGCGGCCGTCGACGAACCCAATCAATTCCTTGACGATGAAGTCTTCATACCTCGCCTTCGGATCGGCGACGCTGTTCACATACCAGCTCTCGCCCGCGTTCGGCGTCACGATGATGATGTCGCGCGAGGTCAGCGCGCGGAACCATTCACGCGTGGCGAACGCTGTGTGATCCTGGCCGCCACCGTGCAGCAGATAGAGCACGGGGTAGCGGCGGTCTGACGATGTGTAGTTGGCGGGGAGCAGAATGGTCGCGAGTGGCTCGGTCCCGAGTAACTCGCTTGGGACCCTGGCGACGATCGCTGGAGACACCTCAATGGCCGGCGAGGGAGACTGCGCGGACACGGGGAATACAAGGCACGCGAGCACGATGGCGAAGGTGCTGCCGATCTTACGCATGACGCCTCCAGATCCTGTCGGTGTTGGTGACCGTCGTGTTAGTCCATTTTCTTCAGTTCGAGCTTCGCGATCGCCTCGAGATGCACTTCGTCGGGCCCGTCGGCAAGGCGTAGCGTGCGCGAGTTCGCCCACGCGTGCGCGAGGAAGGTGTCCTGGCTCACGCCCTTGGCGCCGTGCGCCTGGATGGCGCGATCGAGGACGCGCTGCGTCACGTTCGGCGCCACGACCTTGATCATCGCGATCTCCGCGCGCGCGGCCTTGTTGCCGACGGTGTCCATCAGGTGCGCCGCCCGCAGGGTCAGCAAGCGCGCCTGGTCGATCTCGATGCGTGATTCCGCGATGTCCCGGCGGATGGTGCCCTGTTCCGCGAGCGTCTTGCCAAAGGCGACCCGCGACGTGACGCGCTGCCGCAAGGTCTCGAGTGCGCGCTCGGCAACGCCGACCTGTCGCATGCAGTGGTGAATACGGCCGGGGCCAAGACGGCCCTGCGCGATCTCGAAACCGCGGCCCTCGCCGAGCAGCATGTTCGACGCCGGCACGCGCACGTCCTCGAACGTGATCTCCGCATGCCCATGCGGCGCATCGTCATATCCGAACACCGTCATCATCCGCTTGATGGTGACGCCCGTGGTGTCCATCGGCACGAGGATCATCGACTGCCGCTTGTGCGGCGGCGCGTCGGGATTGCTGAGCCCCATGAAGATCGCAATCCGGCACCGTGGATCCCCGGCGCCGGAGATCCACCATTTATGGCCGTTGATCACGTAGTGGTCGCCGTCGCGCTCGATGCGCGAGCGGATGTTCGTCGCATCAGACGAGGCGACGTCGGGTTCGGTCATCGCGAAGCAGGATCGGATGCGCCCGTCGAGCAGGGGAGTGAGCCAGTGCGCCTGCTGTTCCGGCGTGCCGTAGCGCGCGAGCACTTCCATGTTGCCGGTGTCGGGCGCCGAGCAGTTGAACACCTCCGGCCCGAAGCCGGGTGAGCGGCCCATCACCTCGCACAGCGGCGCGTATTCGAGGTTGGTTAGGCCGGCCCCGCGATCGCTCTCCGGCAGGAACAGGTTCCACAGCCCCTCAGCACGGGCCTTGACCTTCAGTTCCTCGACAATCGGTGGCACCTGCCAGCGCTGTTTCGCGATCTCCTCGTGGAAGCGACCCTCGTGAGGGTAGACGTGAGCCTCGCAGAACGCGGTCAGGCGTTCGCGAAGCTGTTTCGTTTTCTCCGACGGCTCAAACATGTTGGGCGGCTGCCTCGGCACGTAGCTTCGTGTACAGGATCTTGCCCACCGTGGACTTCGGCAGGCTGGCGCGGATGTCGATCGATCGCGGCCGCTTGTATTCGGCGAGGCGGGCCGTGCAGTGCGCCTGCAACTCGTCGGGCGTTACCGCCATGTTCGGCTTCACCACCACGAAGGCCTTCACCACCTCGCCGTGATAGCTGTGCGGCATGCCAACCGCTGCCGCTTCCATCACCGCGGGATGCGAGTGCAGCGCGCCCTCGACCTCCGACGGGTAGACGTTGTAGCCGTCGACGATGATCATGTCCTTCTTGCGCTGGACGATGTAGGTGTAGCCGTCCTCGTCCATGCGCGCGATGTCGCCGGTGTACAGCCACACCACGCCGTCACTGTCGGTGCGCAGCGCCACGGCAGTTTCGTCCGGACGCTTCCAATAGCCCTTCATCACCTGCGGGCCCGCCACGCACAGTTCGCCCTCTTCGCCGATCGGCAGCTCGCGCGTCCCGGTGTCGAGGTCGACGATCTTCATGTCGGTGTCGGGCATCGGCAGGCCGATGCTCGCCGGTTTCCGCTTCGCCATGTGCGGCGTGGAATGCGTCACCGGCGATGCTTCCGAGAGCCCATAACCCTGGTTGAGCGGCACGTTCACCATCCGCTCGAACTTCTCAACCACCTCCATGGCGATCGGCGCCGAGCCGCTGTTGAAGGTGCACACGCGATCGAGGTGGAACTCGCGCAGCCGCGGGTGGTTGAGCAGCGACACGTAGATCGTCGGCACGGCGGGGAAGTAGGTCGGCTGGTAATCGCGCAGCGCGGCGAGCACCATCTCGACGTCGTACTTCGGAATCAGGATCTGCCGCGCCCCCTGCCACAGGCCCAGCATCATGCCGACCGTCAGGCCGTAGATGTGGAAGTAGGGAATCACCATCAGGAAGCGTTCGTGACCGCGCTGGATGCTGCGGTGATGCCACAACGCCGTTTGCACCGTGTTCGCGAAGATGTTGCGATGCGTCAGCATCGCCGCCTTTGGGACCCCAGTGGTGCCGCCGGTGTACTGCAACACGGCGACGTCGTCGTCGGGATCGATGACCACGCGGGGCAGATCGACGTGCGACGGCTCGGCGAGGAGATCGGCGAAGCGGTGCACGCCGGAAGCCGCCGCCGGCGGCGTCTTGTCGGGCGCGTATTCGGAAAGTGAGGTGATGATGATCGCTTCGAGATTCGTCACCGATCGCAGAGGCGTGGCCACAGCGGCAAGACGATCGAGCGTGATCAGCATCCGGATGCCGGAGTCGCGCACGAGGTGCTCGACCTCGGGCGGGGTGTAGGCGGGGTTGATGTTGACGACGGTGGCGCCAAGCCGCAGCACCGCGAACACGCCGATTACATACTGCGGGCAGTTCGGCAGCATGATCCCGACGCGATCGCCCTTGACGATGCCGCGGGCGGCCAGGGCCGTCGCCAGCCGATCGGCGTGGTCCTTCAATTCACCGAAGCGGACATCCGCGCCGAGGAACGAGAGCGCGACCAGGTCAGGGCCTTCGGCCGCCGCGCGGCGCAGGACTTCGTACAGCGGTCGACACGGGTAGTTGGTGTGCTGCGGGACCCAGTAGTCGTAGTGGTCCAGCCAAGGCCGCGGACGAGGCGGAGCCGGGATGGTCAAAGGCCGAGCCCGCTACGCAATGGTCCGTCCGCCATCGACAACGATCGTCTGCCCGGTGATGTAGTTCGATGCGTCGGAGGCCAGGAATACCGCGACGCCCTTCAATTCGCCCGCGTCGCCGACGCGCGGGATGGGACTGGAGGCCTTGATGTGCGGCTCGGCGTGCACGATCGCGGGATCGGCAAGGCGCGAGTGAAAGAACCCCGGCGCAATCGCGTTGACGCGGATGTTGCTGCGGCCCCACGACGCCGCCAGCTCGCGGGTCAGCCCCATCAGGCCGGCCTTGCTCGCGGCATAGCCGGCGTAATGGGCGCCGTGCACCGACGCGTGCAGTCCCGCGATCGACGCGATGTTGATGATGCGCCCGTAGTGCTTCTTCAGCATCTCGCGACCGGCGGCCTGCGAAAACAGGAACGCGCCGGTCAGGTTGGTGTCGATCACCTTCTGCCACTTGTCGATCGGCATCGCCTCGGGCTCTGCGCCCCAGCTGATGCCGGCATTGTTGACGAGGATATCGACCTGTCCGAACGCCGCCATGGTCGCCTCGACGACCGCCTGCACCTGGTCTGGCGCCGACACGTCGCATACCATCCCCTTGACGCGGATCCCGCGGCCGCGGAACGCCTCGAGCGTCGGCGTCAGCCACTGCTCGCGTCGGGCGCACAGCATCAAGGCCGCCCCGGCTTCGGCGAGGCCTTCGGCCATTTCTTCGCCGAGGCCGCGCGAGCCGCCGGTGACGATGGCCACGCGGCCGGTGAGGTCGAAAAGCTCCTTAAGCGGACGCATCACTTGTCATGCGCATCGATGAATTTTACGAGTGTCGTGGTGTAGGTGGGATTCAGGTGCACCGAGCCGTGGGTCTCGTTGGGAATGATCACGATCTGCGCCCCCTTCAGCTCGCGCTTGAGTCGGTGCGTGCGCGCGTTGGGCCGATCCAGTGACCCGACGATCGCGAGGACGGGCACCTTCACGGTCGAGAGATCGATGTCGCGCTCACCCGGCTTCCACGGATATTTGTTCACGGCATCGAGGGCCGCGCGATCGAAGCCCGGATACCCCGACCAGTTCTCGCCCCGCGGCGCGCCCGGAGTGTTGGCCGGCGGCGGTTCGACGTCCTTCGGCACCTGCACGAGCCACTTCGGATCGGTTTCCTGCGGACCCGAGCCGCCATAGATCGCCGTGGTGACGCGAGTGGGATACCTGGCGAGGATCTGCGTGAGGATGCTGCCACCCATCGAGTAGCCGTGGATGTGCGCCTTGAGGAGCTTCAGGTGATCCATCAGCTCGATCACGTCGGTGGCCATGCGCGGACCGTACTTCGCCGGGTCGTGCGGCTTGTCGCTCTGGCCGTGGCCGCGCGCGTCGATGGCGATCACCCGATGGTTCTTCGCCAGCGTCTGCGCGATGTTCGACTTGAACCACTTACCTTCGGCGTTGGCGGTGTAGCCGTGAATCAGGATCACCGGCGACCCGTCGCCCGCCTGCACGAGGTAGTGAATTTTGGTGCCGTCCGACGCGGTAAAGAACAGGCTCCTCGGAGCTTGCGCGAGCACGGTCGGCGCGAGCACGGCGATCAGGGCAAAGGCTGCGGCAGATGCGCGCATCAGTCTCCTCCGGACTGCCAGAGCTTACACCGATTCGTTCAGGTCAGCTTTCCTCGGTGAGGCCCACCGGCCGCAGTTCGATCATGACGCCGGCCTGGCGCTCCTGGGCGAAGCCGAGCAGGTCGTGCCAGAGCCGCACATAGCTGGCCATCGCCTTCCGATCGAAGCCGCGCGACAGCGTGACCTTGAGCCGCGCCGGCAGGTATTGATCGAACGCCGTCTCGATGGTCTCGTAATTGATGTCGGCCAGCGCCTCCATGAGCTCGTTGACCCGATCCGGATCGAGCACGCCGGCGATCCGCTCCTGGCCGGGGCTCTTGCCGAGGTCGTGGGGGAAGGCCATCTCCTCGTTGATCAGTTGCGCGAGGGCGTCGCTCGCCGCTTGCATGTCGTCAGGCAGGTGACGCGCAATCGCCACGAGTGCTTCGGCGGCGTGCATGTAGTGCACGGAACTGTTGTTGTTCCAGTTGTATCCGGCGATGAACAACGTGCCGGCCTCGTCGGATTGCATCACCTCGCCGAGCCTGCCGTGCTCGACGACGTCCACCACCGTGTCCCAATTCACTGGCCGGGCATAGAGCTGCATATACGTGCGTTCCCCGGGGGGAGACCGCGCACGCCACGGGCCGGCCCCGGTGTGGGGCCGTCGTTTGCCTTGTGGCGCCTGAGGGCCGATGCTATCGTTACCGGCCCATGGCTATCAATCTCGATCCCGGCGTCCGGGGCGGCAGCGGCCGCTTCCTGGCCGGTGATGCCGCTCCCGATGCGGTGTTCACGCGCGAAGATCTGTCGGAAGAGCAGCTGCTGTTCGGGCGCGCCGCCGAGGAGTTCATGCGCACCGAAGTCGTGCCACGCGCGGCAGATCTGTATAACAAGGACTGGGTGCTGACGCGCGAGTTGATCAAGAAGGCCGCAGATCGCGACTTCACCCGCCTCGAGATTCCGGAAGCCTACGGCGGGCTCGGCCTCGACAAGGTCAGTACGGCGTGCGTCGGTGAGCACTTGAGCCTGAACCCGTCGTTTGCCGGCTCGCTGGGCGCGCACACCAGCATCGGCACGCTGCCGATTGTGTATTTCGGCAACGCGGAGCAGCGCGAGCGATATCTGCCGCGGCTCGCCAACGGCGAGTTGATTGGCGCGTTTGCCCTCACCGAGCCGGAAGCCGGATCCGACGCGCTGTCGGCGCGCACCACCGCCACGCTCACCCCGGACGGAAAGTCCTACACCCTCCGCGGCCAGAAGCTGTGGATTACCAACGGCGGATTCGCCGACATCTTCACCGTGTTCGCAAAGGTCGACGGCAAGCACTTCACCGCCTTCATCGTCGAGCGCGGCATGGGCGTGATCAACGGTTCGGACGAACACAAGCTCGGCCTCGACGGCTCGTCGACCACGGCGCTGATGTTCGACGAGGTGAAGGTGCCGGTGGAGAACGTGCTGGGCACGATCGGCGAGGGTCACAAGGTGGCCTTCAACATCCTCAACTTCGGCCGCGTGAAGCTCGGTACCCGCAACATCGGCGGCGCCAAGCAGGCGCTGACCGGCGCGGTGCGCTATGCGATCGGCCGCAAGCAGTTCGGGCAGAGCATCGCCAGCTTCGGGTTGATCAAGCACAAGATTGCCGAGATGGGCGTGCGCTGTTTCGTCGGCGATGCGATGGTGTTCCGCGCGCTCGGCGAAGTGGACGACGCGCTGAGCAAGGTCGACGGCAACGATCTGCCGGCGGTGATGAAGACCATCGAAGAGTTCGCCATCGAGTGCTCGATCAACAAGGTGTGGAGCAGCGAGGCGCTCGCCTACGTGGTAGACGAGGCGCTGCAGGTCTACGGCGGCAATGGCTACTCACGCGAGTTCCCCGCGGAGCGGGCCTACCGCGACGCCCGCATTACGCGCATCTACGAAGGCACCAACGAGATCAACCGGTTGATCGTCGGCACGCGCATCGCGAAGAGCGCGGCGGTGGCGCCGGCCATCGAGGAGGCGGCGCGCAGTGCGGCCGCCGCGGACGGCAGCCTGCTGGCGCGCGCGAAACGGCTCACCCTGTGGGCGTTCGGGTTGGCGTCGCAGAAATACGGCAAGGGGCTCGGCAGCGAACAGGAAGTGGTCGGCCGCCTCGCCGACATGGCCATCGAGGTCTACGCGCTCGAAAGCGCCATCCTGCGTGCCGACAAGCTCCAGGCG
>JALDXK010000120.1:0-12728 GCA_032155105.1 Acidobacteriota bacterium | reverse complement strand
CCGGACACCACCGGGTGAGTCGGTGGTGTCCGCCTTCAGGCGGATAGACGCTGATCATTCGCTGATGAGGGCCCTCAGGCGCGGCTCGATGTCCTCGCCGATGGCTTCGCGGATCACGTCGTTGGATCGCCGCAGCCGGGTCAGCGCCTTGGCGTAGGTAAGCCCGGTCTTCTGCATCACGATCGCGATCTTCACGTTCCAATGCGCCCGCTTCAGCAGCTTCTCGGCTTCGTCGTAGTCGATATCGGTCACGATATGGACGATGCGGCGCGCCCGATCGCGCAGCTTTTCCGAGCCGAGCGCGTTGACGTCGACCATCAGGTTGCCGTAGGTCTTGCCGATCAGGATCATCGCCGACGTCGTCAGCATGTTGAGCACGATCTTCGTCGCGGTGCCGGCCTTGAGACGCGTCGAACCGGCAATGATCTCCGGGCCCACCGCCGGGGCGATGGTCAGATCGACGAACGCCTGCAGCTCGTTGCGCGGGTCGCAGGTCACGAACACCACGCGCGAGCCGGCCTTGCGGGCACTGGTCAGCGCGCCGCGGACAAACGGCGTCATGCCGCTGGCCGACACGCCGATCACCACGTCTTTCTTGTTGGGATCGAGGCGCGTGACGGCACGGGCGCCGTCTTCATAGTTGTCCTCCGCGCCTTCCTTGGCGCGGATGATGGCCTTGTTGCCGCCGGCGATGATGCCCTGGACCAGCTCGGGACTGGTCCCGAACGTCGGCGGCATCTCGGCCGATTCGACGATACCGAGCCGGCCACTGGTGCCGGCGCCGACGAAGACCACGCGCCCGCCCTTGCGCAGTGCCTTGGCGCAGATGTCGGCGCCGAGGGCGATACGATCGCGTTCCTTCTGCACCGCCGCCAGCATGCGGCGGTCTTCCGCGAGCATGAGGTCGACGATGCCACCGGCGTCGAGCTTGTCGACGGCGAGGGATGCGGGATTGATGGCTTCAGTGGGGAGGGCCTGCCAACGCGAACGGGGTGCTACCACTTATCGTGTCTCTGTTCCTAACCCGGAAACCTGATGCTAGTCTCCGGCTTCGCGGCTGTCAACGTGCGCATCAGCTAAACTTCTTACACGTGAGCGCTTTGGTCGATGCGTATCTGGCGCATCTCTCGGTTGAGCGGCGCCTGTCGCCACACACGCTCGAGGCGTACGGCCGCGACCTGTCCCAGTTGTCGACAGCCGCAGCCGCGCTGGGGCAGCCGGTGGAATCGCTCGATCGTCATGCCCTCGAGCACCATGTGCGGCAGCTGATGGGCGAGGGCCGCTCGCCGCGATCGGTCGCGCGCGGCGTGGCGTGCCTGCGCGGCTTCTATCGCTTCCTCGTCGTGTCGGGTCACCGCCAGGACAACCCTGCCGATGATCTGCGGGGGCCGCGGGCGTGGAAGACGCTGCCCACGTTCCTGTCGATGGACGAGGTCGATCGGCTACTGCAGTCGCCCGACACCACCGAGCCCCGCGGCTTGCGGGACCGCGCGCTGATCGAACTCCTGTACGCGACGGGCCTGCGCGTGTCGGAGATGGTCAACCTGCGACAGCAGGATCTGAATCTCGAGAGCGGCTACCTCACGTGCACCGGCAAGGGCCGCAAGCAGCGGCTGGTGCCGGTCGGCGACGAAGCTGCCGCCTGGCTCACGCGGTATGTGAAGGAGTCACGCCCGGCGCTCCTGAAGCGGCGCAACTCGCCGCGCCTGTTCGTGAACGCGCGCGGCGGCCCGGGCCTGACCCGTGTGGGCCTGTGGAAGATTTTGAAGGCCTACGGGAAGCAGGCGGGCGTCGCACGCGCACTCAGCCCGCACGTGCTGCGGCACTCGTTTGCCACACACTTACTCGAACGCGGCGCCGACCTGCGCGCCATCCAGATGATGCTTGGCCACAGCGATTTGTCGACGACGCAGATCTACACGCACGTCCTCGAAGCCCGGTTGCGGGCGGTGTACGACAAGTTCCATCCTCGAAACTGATGCGGCGGACCCTCCGGTTCTTCCTGCTTGCCGCTCTCGGCGCCGCGATAGTGCTGATCGCGGTTCTCCCGCGGGCCTCCGTTGGCACCGGCGCGCCGCCGGCCACCACGGTGCGCGGCGTGTATCACGTGCACACCGTTCGCTCAGACGGGAGCGGCACACCCGACGAGGTGGCTGCGGCCGCCGCGCGTGCCGGATTGCACTTCGTGATCCTCACCGATCACGGCGACGGCACCCGCCCGCCCGACCCGCCCGCGTATCGCAACGGCGTGCTGATGAGCTGAACACGACCGGCGGCCACTACGCCGCGCTTGGCCTGCAGGCCGCGCCATATCCGCTGGCCGGTACGCCCGAGGCCGTGATCGAGGACGTCCACAGGCTGGGCGGATTTGGCTTCGCCGCGCATCCAGGGTCGCCGCGCGAATCGCTGCGCTGGACCGACTGGTCGGCGCCGATCGACGGCCTCGAATGGGTCAACGCCGATAGCGAATGGCGCGACGAGCCACGGTTGCCGATCGCGCGCGCGCTCGCCGCGTACCTGTTCCGCCCGGCGGCAGCGATGGCGACGCTGCTCGATCGACCGGCGTCGGTCCTGGACGCATGGGATCGCCTCACGCGCGGCCGCCGCGTTTTGGCCATTGCCGGTTCAGATGCACATGCGCGTTTGGGCGTGAGCCACACCGATCCAGACGTGTCGGCGATCTACGCGCCGGTGCCGGGATATGTGGAGACCTTCCGCGTGTTCTCGAACCATGTCGTGCTCGACGCGCCCTTCTCGGGCGATGCCGCGCACGATGCCGGCCGATTGCTCGACGCCGTACGGCAGGGGAGGCTCTATTCGGTGATCGACGCGCTCGCGTCGCCGGGCAGCCTCTCGTTCACCGCCACGAGCGGATCGCACACGGCGCAGATCGGCGACGACCTTGTCTCCGGCGGCGACGTCCAGGTGCGCGCGTCTGTCAACGCGCCGCCGGGCACGACGATCGTGCTGTTCAAGGACGGCCAGCGCGTGCACGAGGTGACGGACGGCGTGCTCGAGACCAACGGCGGCCGCGACCCCGGTGTGTACCGCGTCGAAGCGTACGTTCGCGACAGCCCCGGCGGACCACCGGTACCGTGGATCGTGTCGAATCCGATCTATGCGGGGTTCCCGCGCCCGCCGGCGATGCCCGTGGCCGACAGCGTGCCGGGCTCGCGCATTCCTGCGCGCGTCGCTGAGGCGACGGTCGAATCAGGGCAGAACGATCGCAGCACGCTTGAACCCACGCCGGGCGATCGGCTCGCACGCACAATGGCCGGACAGCCGCCGATTGCCTGGTCGTACGCGCTCTCGCCTGGCACGCCGGCCGGCCAATTCGCCGCGATCCAGATTCCGGTCACCGGCGGGCTCGCCGCGTTCGACCGCGTGCGGTTCAGGGTGACGTCGCCGATGCCCGTGCGCGCGTGGGTGCAACTGCGCGCGCCGGTCGGCAATACCGAGCGGTGGGGAACGACGTTCTATGCGGATGCGACCGAGCGAACGGTGGACCTGCGGCTGCTGTCGTTCAGGCCGATCGGCGTCACGTCGAGCCGGCAGCCGCCGCTCGACCGCGTCGAATCATTGTTGTTCGTCGTCGACACGATGAATTTCCTACCGGGCGCAAGCGGATCGATGCGGTTATCAGATATCGCGTTTGTCCGTTAGTGCCGCCAATTGTGACGCACGCTCAACTCCCAGATCAGCAGCGCGATCCCGATCGCCAACAGGCCGCCGCCGATCCCGAGCCAGACGAGCGCGTAGTCGATGCTCGACGTCCCGTAGCCGCCGCGCTCGAGCGTGCGCACCATCTGCACGCCGCCGGCGGGGATGGCGACCAGTGCAGACACCAGCGACACCAGGCCGATCACGTAACGGATGGGGGAGCCGCGCTCGGGACGCTGGGGCGTCATGTGCGGACGGTCAGCAGCAGGTAGGCGGCCGCCGCGCCGAAGACCAGGTTGGGCGCCCATGCCGCGAGCATCGGATCGAGCACGCCGCTGGCGCCGAAGGCCGCGAAGATGCTGATCATCACCCAGTAGGTCAAGGCGAGAACGATGCCGACGCCGATGCCGTACATGGCGCCGCGGCGCCCGGTGGTGACCGCAAACGGGACCGCGATGAGCGTCATCACGAGGGTCACGAACGGAAACGCGACCTTGCGGTAGAGGCCCACTTCGTGCTCCAGCACGTTGTAGCCGCTCGCCCGCAGCTCGTCGATGTAGACGCGCAACTGCGAGAAGTTCATCAGCGCCGGCTCGCGCGCTTCGGTCACGAAATAGTCCGCCGCTTCGAACCGCGCGACGTCGTCGGTGAACGGGGTATAGCGCACCTGCCGCTTGGGTCCGAACTCGCGCCGCCAGCCTTGATTGAGCGACCACTGCGGCTCGGCGTCGGCACGCGCGTCGGCGCTGTAGGTGGCCTTCTGCACGAATCGCCGTGTCGTGAGCGTGTGATCGACGGGATCGAACTCGAACACCGACACAGCGTGCAGTTCCTGCCGCCGCGGATCGTAGTACTGGTAGTGATAGATCTCGCCGTTCTTGCCGGCGATCCACTTGCGGTTGATGAGGCCGAACGTCTGCGGTGAGCCGGTGCGAATGTGATGCTTGAGCTGATCGGCACGCCGGTTCGACGTTGCCAGCACGTTTTCCTGGATGCCGACCAGCAGCGCGCCCGCGGCCATCGCGTAGCCGACCATCGGCAGCGCCGTGCGATACAGGCTGATGCCGCACGCGCGCATGACGATCAGCTCGCTGTTCTTGGTGAGCAGGCCGATCGTCACCAGGCCGGCGAGCAGCACGCCGAGGGCGATGATGTAGGTGAGGAACTCCGGCGTCGCCCAGAAGAGGTATTCCAGCAACATGCCGGCGGAGATCTGGCCCTTGAACAACTTGTCGGACATGTCGATGAACGACGAGATGTAGAAGAGGCCCAGCAGGCCGACAATGGTCATCACCAGGATGCGGCCGTACTGGCGCGCGACGTAGGCGTCGAGGATGGTCGGCCCCGGAAAGCTGAATTGCGGGATGCGGATCACGAGCGCGGGCGCTCGGCCAGGGCTCGGACCCGGCGTGACAGTTTCAGGAGTTGGCGTACCGTCACGCGCGAGACGACGGGTGAGCCACCGCGGGATCGGGATGCGGAGCGGCTGATCGGCGGTCTGCGCGCGCCGCACCAGCAGGAACGCGCCGGCGGCGCCGAGCACGATGTTGGGGAGCCACATCGAGAGCCAGGCCGGAATCCAGAAGCCCTTGGTCAGCGCCTCGCCGATGTACATGATCACGTAGTAGGCGAAGATCACGGCGATGCCGACCACGAAGGCCGCCAGCTTGCCGTCCTTGCGGTGGCTGGCGCCGAGCCCCAGGCCGATCAGCGCGAACACGAAGCACGCCATCGGCACGGAGAACTTCTTGTGAATCTCCATGATCGGGCGGTGGGGCGAGACGCCCTGTAATCTCATGTCGGCGGCGAGCACGGCGAGGTCTTCAATCGCCATCTCCCGCTCGCCGCGTTGCGGACCGCTGCGCGGGAACACGCTTTCCGGATCGAGGGCGATGATCGTGCTCTCGAACGTCAGCACCTCGTAGGCGGCCGGGTCCTCGAGCTTCGTCGTGTGCCGCGTGCCTTCCTCCAGCACCATGTGGATGGTGCGGGCCTCGCGATCGATCACCATGCGCCCGCGCTTAGCGAGATACAGCACCGGCTGCGACGCGTTGCTGGTATCGGCGGCCAGCACGTCGATCCAGCCGCGGCCGTCCATCGGGACCTCGCGGACGTACAGCACCATGTTGGGGAAGTCTTCGTAGAACACCCGCGGGCGAACTTCGCCCTCGGCGCGGTTCATCACGATCTCGTGCGTGATCTCCCGATAGCGCTGGTTGCCATCGGGCATCGCCTTCATCATCACCCAGGAGGTCGCGCCCCAGCACACCACCGCGAAGACGAGCACCGGCTGCAGCAGGCGAAAGGGGCTGATGCCGCAGGCCATCATCACGACGACTTCGCGATCGGCGGAGAGGCGGCCGAAGCCAACCAGCAGCGCGATCAGCAGCGCCATGGGTATGGTCAGCGCCAGCTGACCGGGCAGCAGCGTCCCCGCCAGCTGCAGGATGGTCCCCGCCGGCACCCCCTTGGCGATCATCTGCTCGGCCAGCTCGATGATGAAGGGGATAATCAGGACGAAGGTGAAGACGAGCAGTGCGATCAGGAACGGCGGGAGGACCTCCCGAATCACGTACCTGTCGATGATGCGCATGGCTAGTTCTGATTATCCTCCCCCTTCGCGCTCCGCGCTACGGGGGACAGGTCCTCACTCGCGCTCCGCGCTACGGGGGACAGGTCCTCACTCGCGCTCCGCGCTATGGGGGACAGGTCCGCCGTCGCGCGCCGCGCTACGGGGGACACGGGGCAGGACGTGTCCGGCATGGTGAAACTCGCCCTGCTGTGGCACATGCACCAGCCCTACTACGAGGACCTCGCCACCGGCGAGCACATCCTGCCGTGGGTCCGGCTCCACGCCATCAAGGACTACTGGGGCATGGTGGCGCTGTTGCGGGAGTTTCCACGAGTCCGCGTCACCTTCAACCTGGTGCCGTCGCTCGTGACCCAGGTGCAGGCCTTCGCGGACGACCGCGCCCGCGACCGCCATCTCGAGCTGGGCCTCAAGCCGGCAACCGACCTGACCCAAGACGAGGCGCGGTGGATGGTGGCCAACGGGTTCCACGCGCCCTACGCGCAGATGATCGGGCCGTACCCGCGCTACGCGCAATTGCACGCCTATCGCATGGAGCGCCGCACCTTTACCGCGCAGGACCTTCGGGACCTCCAGGTGTGGCACAAGCTGACGTGGGTGGATCCGGACCGGCTGGCGTCCGATCCGCGACTGGTCTCGCTCGTCCGGAAAGGTCGTGAGTTCGTCGAGGCCGACAAGGTCGCGCTGCGGGCGATCGAGCTGGAACTGTTGTCGAAGGTGATTCCCGAATATCGCGCTGCCGGCGCGCGCGGCCAGGTCGAGCTGGCGACCTCGCCGTTCTATCACCCGATCCTGCCGTTGCTGTGCGACTCGGACGCGCATCTCGCCGCGCATCCCGACGCGGCGCGCCCCCGCGTGCGATTTGCGCGCCCCGAAGACGCCTGGCTGCACATCGATCGCGCCATCGCCTTTCACGAGCGTGTGTTCGGCGCGCGGCCGGCGGGCATGTGGCCGTCGGAAGGATCCGTCTCGGACCAGGCGCTGCAGATCGTCGCCAGCGCGGGCCTATCGTGGGTGGCCACCGACGAGGACATCCTGGCGCGGTCGCTCGGCCAGGCGATGCGGCCGGACGTGTTGTATCGCCCGTACCGCGTCGGCGACGCCGGGCCCGTCGTGCTGTTCCGCGACCACGCGCTGTCGGACCGCATTGGTTTTCATTACAAGACGTGGGATGCGCAGGCGGCCGCCGACGATTTCCTCGGCCGCGTCCGCGATGCCGGCCGGCGATTCGCGGAGGCCACCGGCGGGGAAGTCGCGACCGTCCCGGTGATCCTCGACGGTGAGAACGCGTGGGAGTACTACCCGGGCGGCGGCCGGCCATTCCTGCGCGCGTTGTATGGCGCCCTCGAGGGGGCGGGCGACATCGAGACCGTCACCATGGCCGAGGCAGCGGCGGGTCCGGCGCGGCCGCTGCCGCATGTCTTCCCGGGGTCGTGGATCAATGGCGACTTCTATATCTGGATCGGCCATCGCGACGATCACCGCGCGTGGGATCAGTTGTCGGCGGCTCGCGCCGCGTTCGACGCGCGATTGACGTCGGTGACGCCCGAAGCCAAGGCCCGCGCGCTCGAGGAGATCCTGATCGCCGAAGGCAGTGACTGGTTCTGGTGGTACGGCGACGACCACTCCTCGGACCACGATGCCGAGTTCGACGACCTGTTCCGGCGTCACCTCCGCAACGCGTACGACGCGCTCGGCCTGCCCGTTCCGGAAGAGCTTTATGCCACCAACATCAGCACAGGCTCAGGCCCTGATCGCCTCGAGCCGACCGGGCCCCTCACCGTGACCCTCGACGGCCGCGACACGTCGTACCTGGAGTGGGTCGGCGCGGTGGCCCCGCCGCTGGTCAAGCCCGGCGGCGCGATGCACGAGGTCGCCGCAGCCACGCTCGTGACCGGCATCCGCGTCGGCCTGTCGCACGACCAACTGTGCCTCAGGCTCGAGGGGTCTGGGCTGTTTTCGGCGCTCGCCGACGGCGCAACCCTGGCGCTGATCGTCGCCGGTGTTGGGGTTCGCGTGGTGCCCATCGAACGAGCCTGGCTCGGGGCCGGGGTCATCGTCGAGGCGGCGATTCCGTTCGGCGCGATCGGTGGCGGCGCCGGTGAATTGGAGTTTGCGATCCAGGTGCAGGACCGTTCTGGAGCCGTCCTCGAAACGCTGCCGCACGGCCGGTGCTGGACCATCGCGATCCCGGATTCAACGGCGCCATCCACGAACTGGCAAGCCTAGGCCACCGACTGACGCAGATTAAGCACCGACATTCTTCCTAGGTCATTCGACCGGGCATATCCACGGCAGCCATCCGCATTTCATCCACAGGTCACTTTCTCACGGCAAATCCAATGAGTCTGATAATATATGTTATGTTAACTTAAAATTGCTGATTGCTGATTGCTGATGCAGTCTACTTCCGCTTCAATTCCTGGATGATGTTTTCGAGCGCGGCAATGACTTCGTCTTTGCTCGCGTTCTTCTTGTTGAAGCTCAATCGCAGGTTGAACGCTTTGCTCGGCGGGCGGAACGCGAAGACGAACGCCTTCGGCCGGCCCGCTTTGGGTTTTTCGGCGTCCTTGTCTTTCCGGAGTTGTTCGCGCGTCGCGCCCTGGGTGGTGATCTTTTCGACGAGGGCCAGCATTTTTTGCGGATCGCCTTGGCGGACCACCTGCAGTAATAGCGACCTATTGCTGATACCTGCCAGCCGGCAAATCTTGCGCACTTCTGGCGGAATCCCGTTCAGCGACAAGGCCTCGGTAATCGTCGTCCGGGACTTACCCAGGCGCTTGGCGAGGTCCTCGTGGGTGTAACCGAAGCGCTGCGCCAGGCTCTGCATTGCCTCGGATTCTTCGAACGGCGTCAGGTCCTTGCGCTGGAGGTTCTCGACCAGCGCCAGCTCGAGCATTTCCCCATCGTCGACGTCGCGAATCACGACCGGCAATTCGAGCAGGCCGGACTGGACTGCGGCGTGGTACCGCCGCTCGCCGGCGATGATCTGGTACCGGGCACCGCGCTGGCGGACCACCAGCGGCTCGATGATGCCTTTCTCGGTCACCGAGGCGACGAGCTCGGCCAGGTCGCCCATGGCCTGCCGCGGCTGATCGGGGTTGGGGTCGACCTGGTCGATCGGGACCAGGCGGCCGACGGGCGCGCCGGCCGACGTGGCCAGCGTCTCCACGTAATGCGCGTCGTGGCGCATGCGGAGGGTTTCAGGCAGTCCCCGCTTAGGCACGATCGATGACCTCCTCACACAGGCTGTAGTACTCGGCCGCGCCGGTTGAATCGGGCGCGAAGGTGAAGATCGATTCCCGGTAGGCCGGGCTTTCCTCGAGGCGCACGCTCTTGCTGATCACGGTGCGGAACACCTTGTCGCCGAACACCTTCCGGATCTGGTCCCGGATGTCGCGGCCGAGCGCGGTGCGCTTGTCGTGCATCGTGATCACGACGCCGAGAATCTCCAGCCCGGGATTCGGGCGCTGCCGCACTTTTTCGATCGTCTCGAGCAGGTCGTCTGTGCCCTCGAGCGCGAAGTACGACGACTGGATCGGGATCAGCAGGTGCGTCGAGGCGACCAGCGCATTGACGGTCAACAGGCCCAGTGCCGGCGGGCAGTCAATGACGACGTGCTGGTAGTGGCCGTTCAGCGAGCCGAGCTGGTCCTTCAGCTTGAACGGCGCGTCGAGCTCGCCCACCAGGCGCGATTCGAGCTTGGCCATCGCGATCCGCGCCGGCGCGATCGACAGGTTCGGCTGCGTCGCCGGCACGATCACGTCCGCGAGGCGGACATCCTTCTCAACGAACACGTCGTACATGCTCTTCTCGGCGGCGCGGATGTCGAGGTACGACATGCTGCTGTTGCCTTGCGGATCGAGGTCGATGAGGAGCGTCGGCTTTCCCCGCATGGCAAGGGCCGCGGCGAGGTTGATGGCGGTGGTGGTCTTCCCCACGCCACCCTTTTGATTGGCGATTGCGAGAATCATTCGCAGGTGCGGTCCTTGGCATTCTAGGAGCCTGCCCCCGTTGAGTCAAACTGTGAAATTGTGGGTTACGCTGACGGGCGTAATCGGTGTGCGCTAACTTGCGTAATCCGCAGCACTTAGCGGAAATGTCGGCCGGCCGACAAAGTCTGCAGTCAAGAGTCGACTCAACTCTTAACTGTCGATTCTTGACTGCCGACTGTTCACATCTTGTACTTGCCCATGTCGTCCGGGTCCAGTTGCTCGAGCCACTGCTGGAGCCGGTCGCTGTCCTGCTTCTCGTTCGAAAGGTCGACCGTCTTGGCGTGGTCAATCACTTTCTCGTCCACCATAATCGGCGCGCGGGTGCGGAGCGCGAGCGCGATGGCGTCGCTTGGACGCGCGTCGATAGCCACCGGTCCGGCCGGCGTAACGAGGTGAATCATCGCGTAGAAGGTGTTCTCCTTGAGGTCGCAGACGACGATCTTCTCGACCGTCGCCTGCAGGTCCTGGATCACGTTGCGAAGCAGGTCGTGCGTCATCGGCCGCGGCGTCTGAATGTTCTCGATCTGCAACGCGATCGCGTTGGCCTCGAATACCCCGACCCAGATTGGCAGCACCTTCTGCCCATCCGAATCGCGAAGGATGATGATCGGCATGTTCGTGATGGGATCGACCATCAGGCCCTTGATGTTCATCTCGATCATTGCGCGCCCCCGCGATTGTTCCCGCAAATCAATACACTTTAGAACGGCGGTCCGACCGGTTCGCCCCACACGCTGTTGGGACCGGCCCGCCGAATCTCCACCTGCACAAAGCGGCCCAACCATTCCGGCGGCCCCGGAAAGTTCACCACCGTGTTGCCGCTGGTCCGCCCCGTCAGTTCCCACTCGCGTCGCCGGCTGGTGGCGTCCACCAGCACGGGAGATGTCAATCCAATCGAACGCTGGAAGAGGTCCGACTGGATTGACCGTTGTAGCGCCTGCAGCGCCACGATGCGCCGCGTCTTCTCCTGCTCCGTCACGTCATCCGGCATCCGTTTCGACGCCAGCGTGTTGGGTCGTTCTGAATACTTGAAAGAGAACATGCTGTGGTAGCCCACCAAGGTGGTGAGCGACAGCGTCTCCTCGAAGTCGGCGTCCGTCTCTCCTGGGAAGCCAACGATCATATCGGTCGATAGCTGCACATTCGGGATAGCCGCGCGGATGCGTGCAACAAGGTCGAGGTAGTCCTCGCGCGTGTGACGTCGCCGCATCATGCCGAGCACGCGCGTCGCGCCCGACTGCACGGGAAGGTGCAGGTGTTTACAGACCTTCGGGAGATCGCGCACCGCATGGATGAGGCGGTCGCTCGTGTGCCGCGGGTGCGGGCTCGCAAAGCGGATGCGATCGATCCCGGCAATGTCGTGGACCGCTTCGAGCAATCGCGGGAAGTCGCACGACGGGTCGTCGGGCGCCTGGTAGTGATTGACGATCTGTCCGAGCAGCTGCACCTCGCGCCGGCCGCTCGCCGCCGCCTCGCGCACGTCGGCCAGGATCTCCGCCTTCGCGCGCATCCGCTCGTGGCCGCGCGTGTACGGCACCACGCAGAACGCGCAGAAGTCGTTGCAGCCTTCGATGATCGTCACGTACGCGCGCACCGGATCACCGCGGCGGACCACGCCGAGCGGGAACGACGGCTCTTCGTACGGATTCTCGATCGCGACCCGTTCGACTCGCCCTTCGACTCTCGCGCGACGGCCTCCGGTCGTCGCGTGCTCGCTCAGGGCTTGCTTCGCAAGCATTGGCAGCATCTTCACTTGCTGCGTTCCCACCACCAGGTCGACGACACCGGCGGAGCGCTTGATGAGCTTCTCGCCTTCCTGCTGCGCCACGCAGCCCGTGACCGCGACGATGGGATCGCGGCCAAGCTCGCGGCCCATCTCCTTGATCTCGCCGAGCCGGGTGTAGAGCTTGTCCTCCGCGCGTTCGCGGACGCTGCAGGTGTTGATGACAACCAGGTCCGCGTCGGCATCCGAGTCGGCGCGGTCGTAGCCAGACTGCTCCAGCAAGCCGGCCATGCGCTCGGCATCGTGGACGTTCATCTGGCACCCGTAAGTTTCTATGAAGTATTTCATTGCTGATCTGTGCGTAATCGGCGCTTGAACGGTGGCTTTCGCCTTTCGCTTTCGCCTTTCGCCCCCTCGGCCTCCAGTAATTCCCTGGCGCTCGCCATGGCCTTCTCGCCGGCAGCCGCACCGCCCATCATCCTCGCAATTTCCGCGATGCGCTCATCGCCCTTTAAGGTTGTGACGATGGTCATGGTCCTGCGGCTGTTCGTGCGCTTTTCGATCAGAAAATGCGTACGACCACAGGCCGCGATTTGCGGAAGATGCGTGATGCAGAGGACCTGGAACCGCTCGCCCAGTGAGGCCAGCTTCTGCCCCACCACGGTTGCCACCCGGCCGCCGATGCCGGCATCCACCTCGTCGAAGATGAGGGTCTTGGATGACGACGAACCTAAAGGTTCGTCGCCGCTACCGGTCTTGG
>JALDXK010000119.1:0-12757 GCA_032155105.1 Acidobacteriota bacterium | reverse complement strand
CGGCCGACGCCGCTCGCACGCGAGCGTATGCGGCCACGCGGATCGGCGCCGGCCGGTTCGACGACGCCATTGGCGCACTGGATGCGCTGCTCGCGACCGAGCCGGATGACGCGGCCGGGCGATGGTTGCTGCTCCACGCGCTGTACGCGGACGTCGTCGGCGGCAATCGCAGCCGCGCCGATCGCGCCGCCTCAGAAGCGTCGCGGTACATCGAGGCCAAGGGGCCTCACGCCGCATTGGCCTCGGAATGGCTCCAGGTCATGACCAAGCAGCCCTGACGGCGCATTCGTCAATTCGAGATTCGTTATTCGTTATTTCTTCTTGAGCGGCGGTGGCGCCGGCGGCGGCGCCGTCTCCGTCCGCAGCGAGTACGCCTTACGCGACGCGACGGTGACGTTTGGCCGATTCACCGTAATGTCGAGCGCGCGTCTCCGCTTCGCCGGATCCGGATTGGTCGAGTAGAAGCCCAACACGTAGTAGTCGCTCGTCTCGGCGTCGACGCGCTTCAGCTCGGCGGCAAAATCGTTGGTGTTGACGATGGCAAAGCCGCCGGTCTCCTCGGCAAGGTAGCGCAACGAGCTGGTGGTCTTCTGGAGATAGGTGCGCCACTCGCTCTGGTCCACATACTGCCCGGCGTCGGTCACGCCCGCGAGCCCCCGCGGGTCGATGGTGTAGACAGTTGCGTTGGCCCGGTTCGCGGAGAGCGTCAGCTCGCGCTCCAGCTGATACAAGTCGGTGTCGGCCGTGATCTTGCCGAGCGAGTAATACGGGTTCTCGTTGTCAATCAGGCGCCGCAGCGGATCCGAAAAACGGCCGCCCATGATGCGGTCGTTGCTGTTGCGGCCTTCCGCAAACGGATCGAAGTCGTAGCCGGTGCTGACATACAACACCGCCTTGCGGCGGTTATTCACCTTCTCGACCTCGTGCAGGATGTTGTAGGCGGTATAGAACGCCAGCTGTGCCCGCTGGCGGATGTCGCCGGGGCCCTGGGCGCCTTCCATCATCTTGAAGATCTCGGTTGGCAGATAACCGGAGCCCCGGATCTTGTTGGCGGCTTCCAGCACCACCTTGCGATCGTAGGTCGGGCCCACCTCGATGTACGACGGACCGGTCGAGACGACCGCCACCAGATCGCCCTCGTGCATCAACGTGTTGACGATGGTCTGGATCAGCCGCCGCACGTGCGGCGTCAGCTCCGGCTCGAAGTGCAGGTCGTCGATCAGCACCAGCAAGACGCGGCCGGTCTGATCGGCGCTGCGCGGCTTCGCCCGCGGCAGCACCAGGCCCTCGGTGGCGGCCGGCGCGGTATCCGGTTCGATCAGGTTGAAGGTGCGGCCGCCCTGCACCATCGAGAACGCGACGAGCTGTTGCGGCACGCCGTCTTCGAGGACCGTGAAATCGTCTTTCGTGAGATTGGCGACGAAGCTGCCCTTGCCGTCACGCGGGATGACGTCGGTCGACACGAGCGTGACCCCGGCGCGGAACGTCGGCTGCTGCGCGTCGCCGCGCAATGCAAAATGCAAAATGCAGAATGCCAAAACGACCAACCCCGGCCGAATTCCCATAAGCTCCCAGTATAATGTCTGCGATGCGCGCAACCCGGCGGGAAGTCCTCGGCACTCTGGCAGCAGCCTCGGCGGCCACTCTCGTCGATCCGGGCCCGGTTCTGGCGCGCGTGATTGCGGACACCCCCTGCGCCGCGCCCGTGGGTGAGCTGCTGGGCACCCTGCCGCTCTTCAGGAACAAGCCGCAGCCGCAGGAATTCGGCGTGAAGTACGGCGGGCCCGGCCTCGACGCCCGCATGGTGACGGACCTGTCGCTGCTCGAGCCGAACAAGCTGATCACACCCAACGAGCTGGCCTACATCCGCACGGAGATTCCGGCGGCCGCCGCCAATCACCAGGGCCCCTGGACGCTCGACACCAGCGGCTACGTGGCGAAGCCGGCGGCGCTGTATCTCGATGATCTGTCGAAGCTCTCGAAGAAGATGGGCCCGCACCTGTTCGAGTGCTCGGGTAACGCGAACCCGTCGAACTTTGGCTTGATGAGCGTGGCCGAGTGGGAAGGCATCCCACTCGCCGAAGTGTTGGCCCGTTTGAAACCCACTAAGGACGCGACCCACGTGCTGGTCAGCGGCTACGACCACATCGGCCAGGTGCCGCAGCGATCGATCGTGGGTGCGAGCTGGGTCTTTCCGCTGTCGTCGATCGATTCGCTGGGCGCGTTCCTCGCCGTCAGGATGAACGGCGAAGCGGTCCCCGCCGATCACGGCAAGCCCGTGCGCCTCGTCGTGCCCGGATGGTACGGCTGCACATGGATCAAGTGGGTCAACGAGATTCGTCTCGTCGGTCCAGACGAACAGGCGACGACGCAGATGGTGGAGTTCGCGAACCGGACGCACCAGGCGGCGCCGCACAAGTTCGCGCGCGACTATGCGCCGGCCGACATCCAGACGGAAGGGCCCCAACGGCCTGGAGTATCGCATCGTCGGCATCGTGTGGGGCGGCACCAAGGCGGTTGACCGGCTCGCGATTCGCTTCGGCAACGATCAGCCGCCGACGCCGTTCGAGATTTGCCCGGCGCCGAAGACGCACGCGATATGGCAGCTGTGGGAGTTTCGCTGGAAGCCCAAGACACCCGGCACCTCCACCATCACCATGTCGGTGCCCGACGCGTCGGTCCCGCAACGCAGGCTGACCAGCGGCTACTACATGCGGCAGGTCACGATCACCGACATCTAACGGCAAGAAATACTTGTCGGGAAGCGACACCTGTCGGTTCTGGGCTAGGCATCGTGCTTCGTAAACAGCCGTAGCACCGTCGATTCGGCTTCCTCATCCTCCTTCAGCTCCAGCAGCGGGCGCAGTTCGTCGATCACGAGGCCGCGGTTCAAAGCCGCGCCCTGTCGCGCAATCACACCCTCGACGTCCAGCCAATCCTGAGGACGTCCGGCAAGGGCCTTGAGCACAACAAGATCTTCCGCCGAGCAGGTTGTCAGAGTCATCGTCTCCGACACAGGAAAAGCGGACGCCCGGTCGACGAGGCGCGATTCGAACGGGAGAGCCGCGAGAGCGATGTCGAGCGGAACGCCGTCGACTGCCTCGACCAGCACCACACGTCTATCGAGAGCAAAACGCCGCGCGTCTGGAATTCGCGCCCGGTACTGACTGAGCAACGCGTCCACGAATTCGGCTTCCCCGCCAATTCCAGTCAGCAGGCTGAGGTCAACATCACGCGTCTGGCGAGGTTCGCCCCACCGTTGCACCGCAAGACCGCCGATCAGGCAGCAGCGCCATCGACGCGCGGCGCAAAAGGCCAACAGCTGGCCCGCTGCCTGGAAGAGAGCATTCACCGATTGGCCAGGCCGTGGAACACAGCCTGCAACTCAACGAGCCCAGACCAGCACTGTCGCGACGGGGGAATTGGCACCAGGAGCGCAGCGTTAATGAGGGCATTGGAAGCGTCGAGCGCCACCGCCGCGTCGAGCGACCGAAGCTCACGCCACCGAAGCTCGTCGAGCAGCTGCCCGGTCTCGGCCCATCGCCGCAGGTAGGCGCGTTGTTCGGCCGGCGTCATCGTCGCCATTCTAGCGCCTTCGCTCTACTTCAGGGCCTCACGCGCCTCGGCGATCTCTGGCAAACCGGGATCTGCGAGCCGGTAGTTCCCCAAGAAACGCCTATACGCCGCGCGGGCGTTGGCGGTGTCGCCGGCATTGCGATACGCGCGCGCAAGTCCGAGCAGAGCGCGGCTGCGATTGGGCGTGCGCGCCAGCACCTGGTCAAACTTGACGATCGCCTCGCTCGGCCGGTTCAGCTGCAACAGCAATTCCCCATACAGCTCGTTGGCGTCCTTCACCGGGAATGGCCGGCCGATCGGCTTGGGCATCTTCGCCTGAAGCGATACCGCGCGCCCCATCATCGTCAACCCGGCCTCGTGCTTCCCTTGCGCAAACAGATCGAGCGCCTCCAGCTCGCGCAGCATGATCTCCGCCTGCTCGCCTAGTTCAAAAGGCTGGCTCGGCGCCGAGGCCTTGCGGAATTCATCGATCGCGCTGCGCACGCGCGCGGCGTCGCCAAGATTGACGGCGCTCAGCCCGAGCGCGAACAACTCCTCGATGTTGTCGAAGGTGGTCTGCCCTTTCATCTCGTGCCAGCGCTCGCTCTCGATGATGTAGCGCGCGCGCATCGAGCCGCGATCGTTGCGCAGCGCGGCCTCGCCACTGCCCCGCCCGATTTCACTCTCACCGTAGCCATGGCCGCCGGAATGTAACGGGCTTGGGGCTTGGGGCTTGGGGCTTGGGGCAGCCTTTAGAGCTTGATCGACAAACGCGATCGTCTCCTTCGTCTTCGAAAATCGTCCCTGCTGCGTCCACTCGTACTGCAGCCAGGCGAGGCTGTGATAGTCGCGGCTGGTGATCGGCAACCCGCGACGCTTCGTCCACGCGATCGACGCGTTCCATGACGCGTCGTCGCTGGCTGCCGCCTCGGCCCAGAATCCTGCCTGCAGGAACGCGTGCGCGGGCATGTGCAGCGCATGGCTCGCCGCGGGCGCGATCTTCGCGTAGGAGCGCGCCGCCGGCAGCGCCGCGTTCACCAAGGCCCCATGATCGTAGGCGTGGAGCAGATAGTGGGCGGCCCCGGGGTGGTTCGGATTGCGCTTGAAGACCGTTTCGGCGATAGCCCCGGCGCGCCTGCGAATCGGCAGGCTGTCGTCACCGCGCGGCATCGTCGACAGCAGCGCCAGCGCGTGGAAGGTCTGCACCTCGTCGTCCGCCGGATGCTCGGCGGCCAGCTTCGTCATCACCGCAGCCGTGGCCGCGTGCCGGGCGGCTTTATCGTCCCGTCCGAACAACGCCTCGGCGGCGCGCAGGAATCCCTGCTCGCGCGGAGTCTTCGCCTTCGCTAGCCGCGCCTCGGCAGCCGGACCGAGTTTCGCGAGCGCGGCGCGCCCCTTGTCTACTTCTTCGAAGAACCAGAGCGGCTGGCTGAAGCTCATCGCCTCGCCCCAATACGCGAGTGCGAACGACGGGTCGATCTGCTGTGCTCTGCGAAACGCATCGATCGCGTCTTCGTACATGAAGCTGTGAAGCCAGGCGACGCCCTGAAGGAAGTCCGCCTGCGCCGCGGCGCTGCCGGAGTTCGGGAAGACCACTCTCCCGAGCCGAGGCGACGGCGCCTGGGCGGAAGCGAAGGCCACCGCACTCAACAACAGACACGCAAGAAGAAGACGAGGCACGCGGTTCATCCAACCATGCGGAAGCCTGCAACCGCGAAGTGCGAGTCGAACGCGAACGCCACGCGAATCCGTCGTTGTTCCATCAGCACGAAGCTCAGCGCGTCAACCGCAGACAACTTGTGAAGATCGGACCGATCAAAGTATGGCCAGGCCCGCTCGAGATCGGCCGCGGTCGCCGGCAGCGTCTTGAGCTGGGGCACGGTCTTCAACGAGTCCTTCCACGCCAGCGCCACCTGGCGTGTGGCGTTGCGCTCCAGAAACGTGAACGTCTCGAGGACGATGGCAACTGAGGTGTGAAGGCGGGCACCACCGCCCAGCGTGTGGTTCCAGGTGGCCACGGCTCGCGCATGCAGCGGATCGCGAGTCAGCGCCAGTGCAATCCACGCCCCGGTGTCGACGAACACCAACTCACCGGAGCGCATCGGTGTTCGGTCCCCTCACACTGGGTTCAGGGCTCGTCGTAGATGCGGTCATGATCCGCGGAGCTGTGTGGCGAGTCGCCATCCCACAGGGCCACGGGGCCGCCGGCCGAACGCAGCCAGCGCTGGCGGATGGCCTCGCGCACGAGGTCAGCCACACTTCGGCCCGACCGCGCGGCCGCCGCCCGCAGGGCCTCTAATTCCTCGTCACGCAGGTAGACCTGCGTCTTGGTCATATGTGTCAGTTTAGACTACGAAATGACACCTGTCAAAAGGCCGCGTACAACACAAGGGCGGCCCGTGAAGGCCGCCCTTGTATTTCGATTTGCCCTAGGCCCCTAGGACCCTAAGACCCGAAGACCGATGACCTAGAAGCTAAAGCGGAACATCAACTGCGTCAGGCGCATGAAACCGCGCTGGGTGTCGACGCGGCCGAACGCGGCGTTGCCGAAACTGCGGTTGCCGGCGCCGGTGGCAGCCGCCTTCACCGTGTTGGTGATGTTGAGCATCTCGAGGCGGATCTGCGCGCGCCGGCTGCCGCCCATGCGGATGTCCTTGCTGGCGACGAAGTCCCAGTTGTTGCGGTGGGGCGTGCGGGCGTCGGGCAGCGTTCGCGTCTGCTGGCCGAGCGCCAGGCCCGGGTGCGTGAAGGCAGCCGGGTTGATCCACGTGTTGGTGCTGACCGGGGGCGCGTAGAGGCGCTCCTCGCGGCTGCCGTCGGTTTCAAGCTCGGCACCCGTCAGGTTCGGACGCTGCACCTGGAATCCGTAGGCCGACAGCTGGTTGTCGTTGTTCTGTACGGAGTACGGGAAGCCGCTCTCGAAGGCGATGATCGACGAGACTGTCCAATCGCCGAGGATCGCGGCGCCGATGCCGCTCTGCGCCCATTTCTTGCCCTCGCCGAACGGCAGCTCGATGATCGGCGAGATGACGATCTTGTGCGGAACGTCGAGCAGGCTGGTGGTGTACTCGGCGGCCAGATCGTAGGCGTTCTGCATGTTGCCGTTGGTGCTCTGGTACGAATTGGTTTCGCCGAACTGGTTGTCCTTCAAGGTGCTGAAGGTGTAGTTGATTCGCCCGCCCCAGCCATTGCTCATGCGCTTTTCCAGCTTCATGATCGCGGCGTGGTACTGGTTCTTGCCGCCGGTGTTCTGCCGCATGAGGATGTTGCCAAACTGCGGGAAGGGCCGGAGCGACTGCGCGCGGCTGATGGTCGCGCCGTTCAGGTTGGACCCGGGCAATAAGCCTGCGAACGGGTTTGGCACCTGGGCGTTCAATGCGGCGGACCCGAGCGCCAGGTGAACCGGATCGAGCTGGTTGATGTTGATGGTGCCGTCGTTCGATCCGCCGAGGCCGAGGTTACGTCCGGTCGCGCCGTTGTACTCAAAACCGATCGCCACGTTGCCGGGCATCTCACGCATGAGATCGATCGAGTACTGCTGCACGTACGGCGCCTTCTTATCCTGATCGATGAACTCGATGTTGGTGCCATAACCTTCGAGTACGCCGAGCGAGTTGCCGCGCGGCTGGTTGACGCCGGCCGGGAACGGGTTGGTCAGGGTGGTGCTCGGCCTGAACTGCTCCTGCACCATAAACGTGTTCTGGCTGTAGCCAACCTGGCCGTAGTTGGCCGAGCCGACGGCCTGGTAATTCCACGGTGCCTGGTAGATGCCGAAGCCGCCGCGAACCACCGTCTTGGGATTCATCGAGTAGACGAAGCCGACGCGCGGCGAGAACTTCGCCGCCGGCTGATCGCCCTGCTCGGTCGGGTTGCCGTTGACGCCCGCATACATCAGGCCGCCGCGCGCGCCCGCCGCGCCGAGCGCGCCGCCGGGATTCGCGGTGCGATCGAACCCGACGGTGAAGCGGTCCTCAACTTCACGCAGTCCCGTCTCGTGCTCGATGCGCAGGCCCGCGTTGACCGTGAAGCGGGCACTGAGACGGAAATCGTCCTGGATGTAGCCGCCGAAGTAGTTCACGAAGTAATCGGCGGGCTCAGACACCAGGATGCGGCTGAGATTGCCGGGATCTCCGGACGGGTAGCCGAGCAGCAGCGACGCCAGCGCGTTGCCCGAGGGTGTCGCGCCGTTCACGCCGTTCGACGTCGCAACGGCCGAGGTGTAGCGGCGATCGAAGTTGAAGTTGCCGGCGCCGCCCGAGTACGACTGCGTCTCGTTGCCAATCCGGCGATAGTCCATGCCGGCCTTGAACGTGTGCCGGCCGACGAGCTTCGACACCGCGCCGTTGGCGCTCCACGAATACCAGTTGCGATCCGTCGGGTCGATCGCGCCCATCTGGTAGTAGTCGCTATTGAGGTTGACGATCGGGAACTTGTCCGTCTGGATCGCATTGCTGAACGCCGGGGCGAAGCCGAGCGAGGACGGATCGAAATCGATCGACAGCGTGTCGTCATCGATGAACTTGGTCATGCCGTAACGCAGCGTGACGACGGTGTTGCTGCTCGGCAGCCAGGTGTTGTTCAGCGCCAGCGTATGGACGCGGCGGATGAGCAGGTAATCGGAATTGTCGATGAAGCGGTTGGGATCGCTGAGACCGGGATAGAGGACGTTGCCACACGGCTCATCGGTCGCGTTATAGAGATAGAAACCCGAGAGCGAGAGGCCGTCGCTAAACCGATGGTCGACCTTGCCGGTGTACATCATGGCGCGGTCGTTAATCTCGGCGCTTCTGACGTAATTGCTCTGCCCGTTGCTGACGTCGGTGTCGGGATTCGGCATGTAACTCAGCATATTGACCGCCACGGGATTCAGGCGGTTGGTAGGAATCTGGTTGTTGGCGAATGGCTGACGGCCGTTGCCATTGGCGTCGCCGGTGAGCGGGTCGTAGATCACCTGCAGGTTGCCGGCGGCATCGGTCGTCCGCGAGAAGTCACCCTGTTTCTCGCGTGCGGTCGGCACACGGCTCGAGCCATTGCGCGTCGTGTTCGAGCCATAGCCTTCAAGCGAGGCCCAAAAGAACGTGCGATTGCGAGCGATCGGTCCGCCGACGCCGCCGCCGCCAAGGTGGAAGTAGGTTTCCGGCAGCGGGCCGCCGGCCTTCTCGACGAAGTAGTTGTTGGCCATGCCCCAGCGCGGCCGGGTCTGGTAGAAGCCGCTGGCGCGCCAGTTGTTGGTGCCCGAGCGCGTGGCGACGTTGAACGTGCCGCCGCCGGTGCGGCCGGCCTCGGCGTCGTACTGGTGCACCTGCACTGCCACGTCGTCGAGCGCTTCAATGCTCGGGTTCGCCGAGGCGCGATTACGCAGGTCGGTGACGGGCACGCCGTCCACGAGATAGTTGTTGCCGCGGCGTGTGCCGCCGCCGAGCGACAGCAGCGACGCGTTGGTCTGGTCCTGCTGGCGGTTGAACTGCGGGTCGCCCGAGGCAACCACGGTCGGGAGCGTCACCGCGAAGAGGAACGCGGAACGGCCGCCGCTCGGCAGCGTCGAGAGCTGCTCGGTGGAGATCACGCCGCCGCCGGTGGCATTCGAGGTATCGATGAGCGGCGCTGCGCCAGTGACGGTGATCGTCTCCTGGAGCTGGCCGACTTCGAGCCCGATGTCGAGCGTGACGAACTGCTGGGCGCCGACGCGGAGGCCCTTGGTCTCGTAGGTCTTGAAGCCGGTCAGCTCGGCCTTCACGGTGTAGTTGCCGGGCGGGACCGCAGCGAAGTTGTACTGGCCCTGCTCGTTCGAGACCGCGTCACGCGAGGCGCCGGTGGCCTCGTTGAGGAGCGTGACCGTGACGCCCGGAATGACACCGTTGGCGTCGCGAACCGCACCACGAACACCACCGGTAAACGTCTGCGCCCACGCAGCACTGGTGGCCAATGGAACAAGCAGCAGTGCCAACGCGCACCACCGTGAAACAAGGTTCCTCATACTCGCTTCCTCCAAAACTAAAGAATCCGTGAACCACCGCACTGGTCACAGACACAACATGGCGAGGCTCGCAAATGACCTGTGAACTGCACCGCGCTGCGCCTCGCCAGGGGCAGCGTCGCCTAGCCCCGCCTCCGGCAGGGCGTTTACAGATCGAATCCTCAACACAAAGAGCGAGATACTTGGTCTGTTGCGTAAGTTGCCGGAGTTTACGCTGCTCACTGAGGGGTTTGCAAGCGTTTCACAGGGTGGACCAGCGCCTACAAATTTTTGGATTAATCGGTTACTGCGCCCGTACTCGCCGTTGAGACGCAGCGCGCGTATTTCGCCAGCACGCCGCGCGTGTATCGCGGCTTCGGTGCGCGCCATGCGCGCCGTCTCGCAGCGAGTTCCCGGGCCGGGACGTCGAGCGTCAGCGTGCGCGTGCGCGCGTCAATCGTGATCGCGTCGCCATTCTTGACGAGCGCGAGCGGACCGCCGGCGAACGCCTCAGGGGTGATGTGGCCGACGACGAATCCGTGCGTGCCGCCGCTGAAGCGGCCGTCCGTGATGAGCGCCACGTCGGCCCCGAGGCCTCGACCCATGATGGCGCTCGTCGGCGACAGCATCTCGCGCATGCCCGGCCCGCCGCGCGGGCCCTCGTAGCGAATCACCACCACGTCGCCTTTCTTGATGCGCCCGGCCAGGATTGCGGCCAGCGCCGTCTCCTCGCGATCGAAGACGCGCGCTGTGCCGCTGAAGCGTTCCCCTTCCTTGCCGCTGATCTTGGCCACCGCGCCGTCTGGCGCAAGGTTGCCCCGCAGCACGACCAGGTGACTGTCCTTCTTGATGGGATTATCGACCGCGCGCACCACATCCTGTCCCGCGGGATAGTCCTTCACATCACGCAGATTCTCCGCCAGCGTCTTGCCCGTGACCGTCATCGCGTCGCCATGCAGCAGGCCGACATCGAGCAGCCGCTTCATCAACGGCGTGAGCCCGCCGATCTTCACGAGCTCCGCCATCACGTACTTGCCGCTCGGCTTGAGATCGGCGATGACCGGCGCACGCTTGCCGATCCTGGTGAAATCGTCGATCGAGAGCTTGACGCCGGCCGCGTGCGCGATCGCCAGCAGGTGCAGCACCGCGTTGGTGGACCCGCCGAGCGCCACAATCGTCGTGATCGCGTTCTCGAACGCCTTGCGCGTGAGGATGTCGCGCGGACGCAGGTTGCGCTCGACGAGCGCTGCGACGGCGCCGCCGGCGCGCACGCAGTCGTCGCGCTTGTCGTCCGACACCGCCGCCTGCGCGGAGCTGTTCGGCAGGCTGAGGCCGAGCGCCTCGATCGCCGACGCCATGGTGTTGGCGGTATACATACCGCCGCACGATCCAGCACCGGGGCAGGCGTGCTGTTCGAGGTCGGCGAGCGCCGCGTCCGAGAGCTTTCCCGCCGCATGCTGCCCCACCGCCTCGAACACCGAAACGATGTCCACGGGCTTGCCCTGGAATGTTCCGGGAAGGATCGTGCCGCCGTAGACGAACACGGCCGGGCGGTTGAGCCGCGCCATCGCGATCACGCAGGCCGGCATGTTCTTGTCGCAGCCGCCGATGGCCACGAGGCCGTCGAACCCTTCCGCGCCCATCACGGTCTCGATCGAGTCGGCAATCACTTCGCGCGACACCAGGGAATATTTCATGCCCTCGGTACCCATCGAGATGGCATCCGAGACGGTGATGGTGTTGAAGATCACCGGCTTGGCCCCCGCCCGCGCGACGCCCTCGGCCGCAT
The DNA here is from genome assembly GCA_032155105.1 of Acidobacteriota bacterium. Lineage (GTDB taxonomy): Bacteria > Acidobacteriota > Vicinamibacteria > Vicinamibacterales > UBA2999 > 12-FULL-67-14b. Next base: position 1,457 of record JALDXK010000119.1, on the reverse strand, counting down.
GCCGGGCCAGCGCATCGATGTGGACGTTGCACGGCGTCACCTGGCTCCACGTCGAACAGACGCCAACCTGCGACTTCGTGAAATCCTCGCGCGAAAACCCGACGGCGTGCAGCATCGCGCGCCCAGGGGCTCTCTCGGGACCATCCAATACCAGCGACGAATGCGGTCTCTTCATAGTCAAGGTTACAAAGGTTACATGGTTACAGGGTTACAAAGGTTCTCCCAGGTGCCGGGTGCCGGGTGCCGGAGGTCTCAGGTTCAAGGTTCTCAGGGTGGATTCGAACCATCGGGAGAACCTTGGAACCTTGGAACCTTGGAACCTGGGAACCTGGGAGAACCCTATAACCTTGTAACCCTGTAACCCTGTAACCTTTTGCGCGTGGCTGTCCGTCTAGATTCCTGGCTAGATGTCGCGTGCTTGTTCAAGACGCGCTCCGAAGCGACGAAAGCCTGCAAGCTGGGAAAAGTGAAAGTGAACGGCGCCGAGGCCAAGCCGCATCGCGACGTGAAGCTCGGCGACGAGATCGAGATCCAGCGGCCGTTCGGCCGGAAACAGCTCATCACGGTGCTCGGCGTCGCCGACACGCACATCGCGCGGGCCGAGGCGCGTTTGCTGTACGAGGACCGCACGCCGAAGCCGACCCCGGAAGAGATAGAGGTCAGGCGGATGGAACGCATTTACCGGGCGGCGGCCACACCGCCGACGCGGCCCGAGCGCGACATGCGCCGGACGCTGCGCCGCCTCAAGAGGGGCGACGGGGAGTAAACTTCCCCCGTGCCCCTGAGGATCATCGGATTCGTTCTCGTCGCCACCGCGTTTTTCATCCTGCCTGCGGCCGTCGACTTCCTGGCCGACTGGCAATGGTTCGGCGAGGTTGGCTATCAACAGGTCTACTCCACCGAGATCTCCGTCCGCGCCATCACAGGCGCGGCGGTGTTCGCGGTGACGCTCGCGTGGCTGGCGCTGCACATCCGCTCCGCGATGGCGGCGATCTCGCCGGCGCCGCTCACCTTTACGACACGCGAGGGATTCACGGTGGCGCTGCCCACCCGCGATCAGGTCCGGCCGCTGGTGATGGTGCTCGCCGCGCTCGCCGCGTTCCTGCTCGCGTCGTTCGTTTCGACGCAGTGGATGACCCTGCTCTCGTGGTGGTACCAGGTGCCCTTCGGCGCCAGCGATCCGGTGCTCGGCCGCGATGCCGGCTTCTACGTGTTCACGCTGCCGGCGCTCGAGTTGTTGCGCGGCTCCCTGCTCGGCCTGGTGGTGCTGGCGTTACTTGGCACCGCGGGCCTCTACTTCGTCGCCGGCCAGGTTCAGCTGACACCGTTCGGGGTGCAGGTCCAGGATCGCGCGCGCCGGCACCTGACGTGGCTGGCCGCTGGCTTCTTTCTCGTGCTGGCGCTCGGCGCCTGGCTCAGCCGGCTGCAGGAGATCGTCATGCCCTCCGGCATCATCC
>JALDXK010000118.1:0-12803 GCA_032155105.1 Acidobacteriota bacterium | reverse complement strand
CAGGGAGGGGCGGCGTGAAGCCGACCGGCGACATCGCGCGGTTCGCGTGGCTCCTGCGCACCTACATCGCCCCGTACTGGCGCTCGGTGGCGCTCCTCATCCTGGGCAGCTACACCGCGGCCACGCTGGCCGGCCTCGGTCCGGAGGCGCTGATGGCCGCCGTGGATCGCGACGTCTACGCGTCCACCGACGGCGCCCGGTATGCGACGGCGATCTACGGCGTGCTCGATGTCTCCGAACGCCGGCTCACGCTCGTGAATGCCGGACACCCGCCTGTGTTCCTGCTGGCGGCGCACACGGATCGCGTGGAGCGCCTCGAGGCCACCGGTCCGGCACTTGGCTTAACCGAAGCAGGCATGTTTCGATCGCACGGCGTGCCGCTGGATCCCGGCGCCGTGCTCGTCGCCGTCACCGATGGCGTCACCGAAGCGCTCGATCAGCACGATCGCGAGTTTGGTGACGCCGGCCTGGCGCGGATGGTGACCGACGGTCGAGGGTTGCCTGCGGCCGCGCTCTGCGCCGCGATCCTCGATGCGGTGCGCGCGCATCGCGGATCGAGACAAGATCAGGACGACGTCACCGTGATGGTTGCCAGGGCCAGATGATTCGGACACTGCTGATCGACGACGAACAGCCGGCACGGGAGCGGCTGCGCCAGCTGCTCGCCGCGCACGCGGACGTGGAAGTGGTCGGCGAGGCCGAAGACGGCGTGCAGGCGGCCGAGCAGATCGCCGAGCTGGCGCCCGATCTCGTGCTGCTCGACATCCAGATGCCCGGCGCGAGCGGCCTCGACGTCGCGGCCTCGCTTGGCACGCCGCGCCCGGCGGTGATCTTCTGCACCGCGTTCGATCAGTACGCGGTGGACGCGTTTGAACTCTCGGCGCTCGACTACCTGCTCAAGCCGGTGAACCGGGCCCGCCTCGCCGCGGCGCTCGATCGCGTGCGCGCTGCCGGCACGCCGCATGGACGCGATCGTGCCATCGAGCAGTTGTCGCAGGCGAGAGGCCTTGCGCCAACACGTTTCCTCGCCCGTCGCGGCAACCGCTTCCGCGTGATTCCCGCCGCCGACGTGGTGGCCTTCACGTTCACCGACGGTGTCACCCACCTGCTCACCACCACCGAACAGCTCTCGATGCAGCCGACGCTCGCCGCGCTCATTCGCCGGCTCGACACCGATCGGTTCTTCCAGGTGTCGCGCACCGCGATCATCAACCTGGATGCCGTAAAAGAGGCGAAGCCGTTCAGTGACGGCACCGGCGAGATCACGCTGTCGAACAGCCAGACGATGGTGGTGGCACGGCGGCGATGGCGGACGCTGCTCGATCGGCTCGAGCAATAGCGGCCCCTCTCCAATCCCACGTTCCTCTTTCGGGGGAGTGCAATTGCACAGCTTAAGGAGTAGTATCGGGCGCCCTGATCCGCTCAGCGCCGTGGCGAATCTGGATGCGTGCGTCGTCGTCCATCCCCCCTTACTGTTGGAGGCTTACATGCGACTGACCGTTTCGCTCCTCGCTACATTCGTCCTCGCCTTACCCGTGGTGTCCTATGCGCAGCACGATGACCGGCGCCACGGCGGCCATCAGAAACCGCCCGATGCTGCGGTGGTGGAGTTCGGTGTGCTTCAGACCACGCCCATCGCGGACCCGTCGACGCCCTGTTCGCAGGCGCCGCCCTTCGGGGGCCCACTCGACCCGTGCGCCTACCGGATCCACGCACTCTTTCCCGATCAAGTGACCGTGGCGCAAGGTGGCGAGGTCAGCTTCAACATCCATGGCGGTGGCCATGGCTTTGCGATCTACAGGGTCAGCAAGAAGACCACGCGCGAAGACATCGGCTTGCAGTTGTGTGACGGGCCTGACCCGGCAACGATTGAACCGGCCGATGCTGCGTCACACCTCTGCAACGGCGGACTGGGCCTCGGCGGCAACGCGAACGCGGAGCGACAGCTCGTCGATGCCAAGGATGATGTGGTGCTCATGGTTCCAGAGAACATCCCCCCCGGCACGTTTCCCGACACCAATCGCGTGTGGTACGAACCAGGGCGATTGATGTCCGCCAACGCCCCGGCGTTCCTCCAGGGAGGCACAGCGGCGGCCCCGGTCGGAGAAATCTTGACATACCGGTTCCTCAAGACCGGCCGCTACCTCGTGCTCTGCGCGAACCGCTCCCATTTCTTCAACGACTGGATGTTCGGCTTCGTCGACGTCGAAGACTAGGACGATGTGATGCTTGCCGAGAAGTGATGCTTGTCGGGGAGTGATGCTTGTCGGGGAGTGATGCTTGTCGGGGAATACTCCCGACAAGTCATACTTCCCGACAAGAAGTGCTCCCCGACAAGAAGTGCTCCCCGGCAAGAAGTGCTTTCCACAAGGAGTGCCAATGTGGACGAGGCTGACGCTAATGGCATGCGTGGCGGTGGCGGCCGCGTTCAATCTTCGTGCGCAATCAGGAACGCCACCAGTTGGCGAATGGCGCTACATCGGCGGCGACGTCCAGCACACGCGCTATTCGCCGCTCGATCAGATCACCGCGAACAACGTGTCGACGCTCGAAGTCGCATGGACCTGGCGCGGCGACAACTTCGGCCCAACCGCGGATCCGATCTTCCGATCGACGCCGTTGTACGTTGGCGGCCTGCTCTACACCGTTGCCGGAGAGCGGCGCGCCGTGGCCGCCATCGACCCTGAAACCGGCGAAACCATCTGGACCTACCGCGAGCCGCACACCACGCGATGGGCGCGGGGCATGCGCAACAACTACGGCAAGGGCGTCGCGTTTGCCGAGGTCGCCGGCCGCCCGGTCATCTTCTACACCTCGCCGGCGTTTTTCCTGCACGCCATCGACGCCAGGTCCGGCGAACATCTCGCCAACTGGGGCACGCGCGTGCCGCTGCCAGGTTTTCCCGCAAGCGGCGTGGTCGACATGTTGCCCGACCTTGTCAAGGACTGGGAGCCATGGGTGACCTCCGGCATCACCTACGATCCGGATCACGGCATCCCGCGCCATCTCGGCAACCTCTCGACCTCTTCACCGCCCATCGTCGTCAACGGTGTGATTGTCGTGGGCAACGTCCATGAGCAGGGTTACTACCAGACGCGCATCGAAAACATTCCCGGCGACATCCTTGCCTACGATGCGCGGACCGGAAAGTCGATGTGGAAGTTTCACGTCATTCCGAGGCCCGGAGAATTCGGCCACGACACCTGGAAGAACGACGCGTGGAAACGGACCGGCGACGTGTCGTCGTGGGCCCCGATGTCGGCCGACCCGGCGCGCGGCCTCGTCTACATTCCGACCAACCCGCCGACCATAGATTTCTTCGGCGGCTTCCGGCCGGGCGACAACCTGTTCGGCACGAGCCTGCTCGCGCTCGACGTGAAGAGCGGCACACGCGTGTGGCATTTCCAGATGGTGCATCACGACATCTGGAACTTCGACAACCCGCAAGCGCCGGTGCTGCTCGACGTCGCCATCAACGGCACGCCGACGCCGATCGTCGTCGAGACCACGAAGCAGGGGTTTGCCTACGTGTTCAATCGCGCGAACGGGCAACCGATCTGGCCCATCGAGGAGCGCCCCGTCGCCAGGTCGGATCTGCCTGGCGAGATCCTGTCGCCGACGCAGCCCTTCCCGACCAAACCGAAGCCGCTCGAGATCCAGGAGCTCACCGAAGACCTGCTCATCGATTTCACGCCGGAGCTGCGCCAAGAAGCCGTCGAGATCATCAAGCGCTACAAGACGGGACCGCTGTTCAACCCACCCATCCAGGTCGGCCACCCATCGGGACTCCGATCGTTTGTCAGTTGCCCGGCGGGCGCGAGCAATATCAACGGCCCGACCGTTGCCGATCCGGAGACAGGCGTGCTGTTCGTGACCACGCAGCGGCTGTGCCGCTCCGAGAACATGGTGCCGGGTGCGCAGATGGACAAACCCGAGGATCCCAAGACTACGGGCCAAACGCTGTCGCGATGGGTGGTCGCCAATCGCGGCGATCTGCGCGGTCCGCAGGGGCTGCCGATCTGGAAGCCCCCGTATAGCCGTATCATCGCCATCGACATGACCACGGGCGAATTCCTCTGGGAAACGCCAAACGGCGACACCCCCGAGTTCGTCCGTAATCACCCGGCGCTGCGCGGGTTGACGATTCCGCCGACGGGGCAAACGGTCCACGCGGTGATGATGCCGACGAAAACGTTGTTGCTGACGGCACCGGGTGTCGAGCCTGTGCTCTATGCGCTGGACAAGCGAACGGGCCGCCGGCTGGCCACGGTCAAGCTGCCCGCACCGGGACAATACGGCATGATGGGCTACCTGCATCGCGGCCGGCAGTACGTGGTCGTGCAGGTGGGCAGTCCCACGCATCCGGGATCGCTCGTGGCGTTGAGGCTGCCGAGAAAGTGATCCCCGCTATAATTCTCGTCAATGATCTCTCGTCGCGACCTCCTCACGTATCTCGCCACCGCGGCGGCGGCTAGCCGCATCGCTCCCCTCGACGTGTTCGCGCAGAGCGCGACGCAGAAGTACGGCAAGGTCGACCTGATCGTACGTTCGGTGCGCCCGCCCGACTTCGAGACGCCGACTGCGCTCCTGCGCACCTTCATTACGCCGAACAACGCGTTCTATGTCCGCTCGCATATGCCGATCCCGCAGATCGATGCGTCGACGTTCGCGCTGAAGGTTGGCGGCGAGGTGAATGCGCCGCTGACGCTCTCGGTCGATGAGCTGAAGAAGCTTCCGGCGACCACGATCACCGTGACGCTGGAGTGCGCCGGCAACGGCCGCGCGTTCTTCCAGCCCGCGGTGGCCGGCATCCAGTGGGAAAAGGGCGCTGTCAGCACCGCCCGCTTCACCGGCGCGCGCATGGCCGACGTGCTCAAGAAAGCCGGGGTCAAGACGGCCGGCATCAACGTCGAGATGCACGCCGCCGATCGCCCGCCCGGCACCATGCCCGCGTTCGTGCGGCAGGTACCGATGGCCAAGGCGATGCACCCCGACACGATCATCGCTTACGCGATGAACGGCGAGCCGATTCCCCTGGTGCATGGCGCGCCCTTGCGCGCGATCATTCCCGGCTGGGAAGGCGCCTACTCGGTGAAGTGGGTCAACGCGCTGAATGTGCTCGCCAAGGATTCCGACAGCTTCTGGGTCGCCAGCGGGTATCGCTATCCCACGCGGCGTGTGGCGCCAGGGGCCGCCGTCGATGCGAAGGACATGGCACCGCTCACCGGGCTGGTCGTCAAGTCGTTGATCACGACGCCGCCGGACGGCCAGACGCTCCCCGTCGGCAAGGTGCCGGTGACCGGCTTCGCCTGGGCGGGTGAAGACGACATCAAGGCGGTGGACATCTCGATCGACAACGGCGGCACGTGGCAGCCGGCCCGCCTCACTGGCGAGCAGGCGAAGTACTCGTGGCGCGGATTCGTCTTCGAGTTCAACGCGCCGCGACCGGAGTCGTACCTGATTCTCTCGCGCGCCACCGATTCGAAGGGACGCAGACAGCCCGCCGTGTCGCAATGGAATCCGTCGGGATACCTGTGGAATCAGTACGACTCGGTTCGGGTTGAAGTGAAATGATGCGCCTCGCACTGACGCTAATTCTGCTTGCGAGCTCGACGGTCACGGCCGAACAGCTGCCGGCCGGCGCCGGGCTCGATGTGCTCAACAAGCGCTGCCTGGTGTGTCACGAAGCCGATCTGATCACGGCGCAGAAGCTGTCGCTCACCGGCTGGACGCGCTCGGTCGACAAGATGGTGCGCTGGGGAGCGTCCGTCACGCCTGCAGAGCGTGACGTGCTGCAGCCGTACCTTGCGCAGCATTTCGCGCCGAGGCCCGTGGCATCGCATGGTTCCACAGAAGGTGGAGCGGCAACCTTCAAGAGGGTATGCCTCACCTGCCATGAGGCCGATATAGTTGAACAACAAAAGCTCACCCCCACGGGCTGGACGCGGTCAGTCGAAAAGATGATGCGGTGGGGCGCCGCCGTGAGCGACGCCGAGAAACAACCGCTCGTCGATTACCTGGCAGCGCGCTTCGGTCCACCATAAAATTTGCTACTCGTCGGACTCGCCGTCATCGTCGTTCTGTTCACGGTCCTGTGGTTCGTGTCGTTGCGGCTCGAGGATGCCAGCATCGCCGACATCGCCTGGGGGCCGGGCATCCTCGTACTGGGCCTTGTCTATTACGTCACCAGCAACGGTGCGCCTGGCCGCGCGCGGCTGACGCTGGCGCTCGTCGCGATCTGGGCTATACGGCTCGCCGTACACATCGGCGCCCGCAACCAACTCCAAGGCGAAGATTTCCGCTATGAGATGCTGCGCACCAGGTTCGGTGGGTCCTGGTGGTGGTTCAGTTACTTCAGGGTCTTCCTGCTGCAGTCGGTGCTCGCCTGGATCCTGTCGGTGCCGGTGTATTTCGCGATCGTGTCGATCGCGCCGCCCACGCTGACGATCCTGGATTACGCCGGCGTCGCGCTCTTCGCGGCAGGTTTCCTCTTCGAGGCCATCGGCGACGAGCAGCTGCGGCGATTTCGCGCCGAGCCACGAAACGTCAAGCTCGTACTCGAAACGGGATTGTGGCGCTACACCAGGCACCCGAACTACTTTGGCGAAGCCCTGCTCTGGTGGGGCCTCGGCCTGATCGGCGCGGCCACCGGCGGCGTGGTCGGTCTCCTCGCTCCTGCGCTGATCACGTATTTCCTGATGAACGTCTCGGGGATGTTGCTCGAACGCTCGCTGCGCCGTAACAGGCGCGCGTACGAGGGCTACGTCCTCAGCACGTCAGCATTTATTCCGAAGCAACCGAAGTAACCGGGCGTTTGATACACTCCCGGTCCGTGACAACGGATCCGCAGCGCGCTCCTCGCTGGCTGCTGCCGCTCCTCGTCATCCTGTTCTTCGGTTCCGGCGCGTGCGCGTTGATCTACCAGGTGATGTGGCTGCGGCTGCTCTCGCTGGTGTTCGGCGTCACCGTGTATGCCGCCAGCACGGTGCTCGCCGGTTTCATGGCCGGTCTCGGCGTAGGCAGTTTCGTGGGTGGCCGCCTCGCCGGCCGATTCGAGCGCCCGCTCGCGGCGTTCGGCATCGCTGAAGCCCTCGTCGGCATCACCGCGTTTGCCACCCCATTCGTGCTCGAGGCGCTGACCCAGCTCTGGGTGTCGCTGCACGACGATCTTCCCGGCTCACTCGCTGCCGTCACGATCATCCGCTTCCTCGTTACCTTCCTGGTCCTGGTCGTGCCGACCTCGATGATGGGCGCCACGCTGCCGCTCATCATCAAGTCCGCAGTGGCGCGCGAGGATCGCATCGGCGGCAAGATCGGCCTCCTCTACGCCGTCAACACCACCGGCGCCATCATCGGCGCCCTCGTCGCCGGTTTCTACCTGATCGCCGAAATCGGCGTCGCCCGCTCTTTCCAGATCGCGGCCGCCACCAACATCGCAATTGGTGTCATCGCGATCGCCGCCTCGTATCTGGGACCAGCCGCCCCGGCATCCGCCGACGCTCGCGAACGATCAGGCGAGCTACGGCGAGACCACGCCGTAGCGGCCTTCGGCCGCGAAGGCGTTACGTACGCACCGAGCCGGTTGGTGCTGTGGATCTTCTTCGTGTCCGGGATCATGTCGCTAGCTCTGGAAATAATTTGGTTCCGGATGCTGGTCCTTTTCCTCAGACCAACCGCATACGCGTTCACCATCATGCTCGCGTGCGTGCTCGCGGGTATTGCGATCGGCAGCGCCATTGCCGCGCCACTCCTGCGCGTGCGCAGGAACTGGATGGCGGTACTCGCCGTCATCCAGGCCCTGATCGGGTTCGCCGCCGTCCTCTCGTTCAACGCACTCACGCGGGCGCAGCAGGCGATCGATGCGGCCGTGCCGTGGTTCGAGCGGCTGGGCCTGAATCCCTACCTCGCGCCACTCGCGGCCTCCAGCATGATCGCGATGCTGCCAACCACGATCCTGCTCGGACTCGCCTTTCCAATCGGCCTGGCGGTGTGGGCCGGAGATGACCCTTCCGAAGACACCAGCCGGCGCGTCGGTGTCTTTTACTCGCTCAACGTCTTTGGCGCGATTCTCGGGTCGGTGATGGCCGGGTTCATCCTGCTGCCGCAACTCGGCAGCCGTTCGAGCCTGATCCTCACCGCGGGCCTGGCCACCGCGTCGAGCGTGCTGCTCGCGCTGTCGATGCGCAAGAGCCACCCTCGCGCCGCAGGTGCGATTGCCACCGGCGCCGCGGCGCTCTACCTCGGCGGCGCCGCGCTCGCCGTCGATCCTTTCGATGTCGCCTTCGATCGGTTCCACCGCTCCGAAACGCTGGTGTGGCGCGAAGAAGGCACGCAGACCACGGTGGCGGTTCACGATCGGCGCGGCAACCCGCCGATGCGCGTGATGTATCTCGACGGCAATCACCAGGCCAACGACTCGGCCGCCACCGCGTTCGTGCACCATCGCATCGGCGCGCTGCCGGCGATGCTGCACCTGAAACCGGCCAGCGCGCTGGTGGTGGGCCTCGGCGGCGGCGCCACGCCCGGCGCGGTCGCTCGCCTCAACGTCGATGTCGACGTCGTTGAGCTCTCGCATGCCGTGGTCCAGGGCTCCGACTACTTCAAGAACATCAACTTCGATCTCTTGACGCGTCCCAACGTGCGGTTGCATGTGGATGACGGCCGCAACTTCCTGCTGATGAACCGCAAGAAGTACGACGTGATTACCGCCGACATCATCCTGCCGCGGCATGCCGGCGCCGGCGCCCTGTACTCACGCGAGTATTACGAGCTGGTGCGGCGCTCGCTCGCGCCCGGGGGACTGGCGATGCAGTGGAACGGCGGCGACTCGGCCACCGAATACAAGCTGCTGATGCGCACCTTCATGGCGGTGTTTCCGCACACCACGCTGTGGGGTGACGGCAGCCTGATGCTCGGCAGCGCCACGCCGTTCACGCTCAGCCAGAGCGCGTACGAAGCACGGCGCACGTCGTTCGAGCAGTTTCCCTGGGAGCTCGCCACGCTGAAGCGCATCTACGTGGCGGGCACCGCCGAGATGCAGGCGTTCGCCGGCGACGGTCCCGTCCTGACCGACGATCGTCCGGTGATCGAATACTTCCTGTCGCTGCCGAAGAACGACGCGCCCGGGGGCTACACCGGGCCGCCCGGCGTCTTCGAGGCGATCCTGACGCCGTAATACAATTCACGGATATGCCCGTAGCCGTTCCCGAACTCGACAAGGCGCGTACGACGCTCGACGCCCACGTCCGCGACATGATGCAGTGGCACTTCAGCCCCGACACCGGCTGTCCGTTCTGGGTGCAATGGGCCGAGAAGGCGGGATGGGATCCGCGCACCGACGTACAGACCTACGACGACCTCGACAAGTTCGGGTTCTTCCAGGACGAGTGGCTCCGTGGCGGCCCGGTGCGCCGGTGGGTGCCGCGCGCCTACAAAGACAAGCCGATCTACACCTTCGAGACCGGCGGCAGCACCGGCGTGCCGAAGTCGCGCATTGCCGTGGACGACTTCCGCATCGACTACGAGCTGTTCAGCAAGACGCTGCCAGACGACAAGTTCCCGAAGGGGGCGGACTGGCTGATGGTCGGTCCGAGCGGCCCGCGTCGGCTGCGCCTCGCCGTCGAGCACCTGGCGCAGCATCGCGGCGGCATCTGCTTCATGGTCGACCTCGATCCGCGCTGGGTGATCAAGCTGATCAAGATGGGCGAGATGGAGATGATGGAGCTGTACAAGCGCCACGTCATTGACCAGGCGCTGACGCTGCTCAAGGCCCACGACACCATCAAGTGCCTGTTCACCACGCCGAAGCTGCTCGAAGCGTTGTGCGAGCGCGTGTCGCTGAAGAAAGCCGGCATTACCGGCGTGTTCTGCGGCGGCACCGAGATGACGCCGCAGTTCCACCGCTTCGCCGTCGAGGAACTGATGGAGGGCGCCTACTTCGCACCGACCTACGGCAACACGCTGATGGGCCTCGGCCCGCACAAGCCGCCCACGAAGGACGACAACTGGGCCATCATCTATTACCCGCCCGCTCCGCGCGCGATGATCGAAGTGGTCGATCCGGATCAGCCGAACACGCTCGTCGACTACGGCAAGACTGGCCGGATCCGGCTCACGACGCTGACCAGGGAATTCTTCATGCCGCGCTTCCTCGAACGAGACGAGTGCGAGCGCGAAGCGCCGTGCGAGCAATATCCGTGGGACGGCGTACGAAACGTACGCCCATTTTCACGCTTCCAAAAAGCCGTCGTTGAGGGCGTCTACTAAAGGCAGAAGGCAGAATGCAGAATCAATTGCTCCACTTGCCCATCCTGCGGTGGGGCCAGCCATATCGAAGCGTCAACCAGGTCGTGACGCCGCACTTCCGCACGCGCCAGCCGTTCGTGTCGATGAGCCAAGCAAACATCGGGTTGATTCGGCGCGATCTGCTGAAGCAGGGCGAGGCGCGCGCGGCGCTGCAGCGCATCCCGGTGGCGGAGCTCGTGGCGATGGCCGGCCGCGCTGCGGAGCATTTCCTCAACGGCACGCTGCCGCTCGATCCGGAGAGCGGGTCCACGCAGTCGCCGCAGCAATACGTCGAGCAGGTGTCGGCAACCACCGGCATGCCTTTCAGCAACGTGCGGCGAAACATGATGAAGGTCCATGGCGTGCTGGACAAGGTGAACGAGGTGCTGGCCGGCCTCACCCGCGGCATCGATCTGTCGGTGCTCGATTCCGGGTACGGCACCGATCGCGGGCAGATGCTCAGCTTCTTCCCGCGCACCGAGGCCCTCGGCGTCGTGCTGCCGAGCAATTCGCCCGGCGTGCATTCGCTGTGGGCGCCGGCCACGGTGCTGAAGATGCCGCTGGTGCTCAAGCCGGGCAGCGCCGAGCCGTGGACGCCCCTGCGGATCATCCAGGCGTGGATCAAGGCGGGTGCACCCTCGAACGCGTTTGCCTATTACCCCACCGATCACGCGGGCGGTAACGAGATCCTGCGCTCGACCGGGCGCGGCATGGTGTTCGGCGACGTGGGGTCGACGAAACGCTGGAAGGCCGAAGGCGGGCGCGTCGAGGTGCATGGCCCCGGCTACAGCAAGGTCGTGATTGGACCGGATCTGGCCGATCAATGGGAACGGTACATCGATGTAATCGCCGAGTCGATTTCGAACAACGGCGGCCGCTCGTGCGTGAACGCCTCTGGTGTATGGGTCACGAAGCATGCGGATGCGATCGCCGCCGCGCTCGCGAAGAGGTTGGCGACCGTGGTGCCCCGGTCCGCTGACGACGCGGACGCGATCCTGGCGCCGTTTGCCGATCCGGAGACCGGCAAGCGGCTGTCGTCGATCATCGACGCCGACATGACCGGTGACTTGGGCACGGCCCGCGATGTGTCCGCGGGCGTCCGCGGCGCTGATCGCGTGGCGACCGTGCACGGCGGCACCTACGTGCTGCCGACCATCGTTCGCTGCGACGCGAACCATCCGCTCGCGAACCGCGAATTCCTCTTCCCGTTTGCGAGCGTGGTCGAAGTGCCGGCGGCCGATCTGCCGGACTGCCTCGGTCCCTCGCTGGTGGTGACCTGCATCTCGAACGATCCGGCATTCCGCGCCCGCTTCGTCGCCTCTCCGCACGTCGACCGCCTCAACTTCGGCCCGCTGTCGACGACGCAGATCGGGTGGGATCAGCCGCACGAGGGGAATCTCTTCGAGCACCTGTACGCTCGCCGTGCCATTCAGAGGCTCGCGTAAGTTAAAAATGCCAAGTTAAAAGTTAAAAACCTATTTTCAACTTTTCATTTTTCACTTTTAACTTCATGCGCATCCTGTCCATCACCGCCGGCGCCGCATCGATGTATTGCGGCAGCTGCATGCGCGACAACGCGCTCGCCGCCGAGCTGATCCGCCTTGGCCACGACGTCTCGCTGCTGCCGTTCTACACGCCGACGCTGACCGACGAAGCGAATGTCAGCCGGCAGGATCGCGTCTTCTTCGGCGGCATCAGCGTCTACCTCGATCAGCACGTGCCGTGGTTCCGGAAGTCGCCGGGCCTCCTCGACCGGCTGGTCGATGCGCCGAACGTGATCAAGGCGTTCACGCGCGGGTCGATCTCGGTGGATGCGAAGCAGCTCGGCGCGCTCACGGTGTCGACGCTGCGTGGCGTCGACGGCCATCAGCGCAAGGAGATCGAGAAGCTGCTCGAATGGCTGAAAGACGAGCCGCGACCGGACGTCGTCAACATCCCCTACACGTTGCTGATTTGCCTGGCCAAGCCGCTGCAGCAGGCGCTCAACTGCCCGATCGTCATGACGCTCCAGGGCGAAGACCTGTTTCTCGACGGATTGGCGGAGCCGTATCGAACCGAAGCGATGGGCCTGGTGCGGCAGCAGCTGGCCGACGTCGACCTGTTCGTCGCCGTCAGCGACTACTACGCGCGCTACATGCGCGATTACCTGCAGATCCCGGAATCCAAGATCCGGGTCGGCACGCTCGGCGTGAACACCACCGACCTGACGCCGACAACCCGAACGCGCTGGCCAGCGGACCTGTCCACCGGAGCTGTAGCGGCGGTGGACCTGTCCACCGGAGCTGTAGCGGCGGTGGATGAGCCATTCACCGTCGGCTATTTCGCGCGCATCGCGCCGGAGAAGGGGCTGCACAACCTCGCCGAGGCGTACCGCATTCTGCGTCTCGACAAGGGGCTGCCGCCGTCGCGCCTCGTCGCCGCCGGATACATGGCGCCGGAACACAAGCCGTATCTCGAGAAGATCACGGTGGGCCTGCGCGCGGCCGGCCTGGGCAGCGAGTTCGTCTACCGCGGGGCGG